>DASRHD010000183.1:0-12669 GCA_035650695.1 Opitutaceae bacterium | reverse complement strand
GATAAGAGGCGAGCAAGGCTTCGGCCTCCTCGTTTGCGACAGACGCAGATGCCGCCGGAGGACCGGGCGGTTTGGGCGCAAGTGTGAGCGGTGTCGTTTCGCCCGCCGCTGCGGCAATTTCGCGGTCGAGCCAGGCAAGATGCTCCTGCACCAGCGCGCGCTGGCGGCGGAGTTCCGACAAATGGTCGCTGGGCGATGGCATAAAAAAACGCAGTCCGGTTTGGGCTGCGTTGAAAAGAAAAATAGCCGGTGAATCAGACGACGCTGACTTTCCGGTGCGGCTGATCGTATTTCACGGTTCCGTCCCGCAGGGCGAAGAGGGTGAAATCGCGGCCGAGGCCGACGCCGGCGCCGGGATGGAGCTTGGTGCCGCGCTGACGGACGATGATGTTGCCGGCGATGACCGATTGGCCGCCGAATTTTTTCACGCCGAGCCGCTTGGAGTGGCTCTCGCGGCCGTTAGTTGTGGTGGACTGGCCTTTTTTATGCGCCATGGCGGTTCCTTAGCCTTGAATGGATTCGATTTTGATGACGGAAAGTTCCTGGCGGTGGCCGCGCTTGCGGGCGTAGCCTTTGCGCTTGTTCTTCTTGAACACGATCACCTTCTTGCCGCGCTTGTTTTCCAAAACCGTGGCGGTGACCCGGGCGCCCGCGATGGTGGGCGTGCCGACGCGGAACTCCGCGCCCTCGCCGGTGGAGAGCACGTCGGTGATTTCGATGGTCGCGCCGGCCTCGGTGGCCGGATAGCGGTTGACGGTGAGAATGTCGCCCTCGGTGACAGCGAACTGCCGGCCCTGGGTCTTGATCGTGGCTTTCATAAAGGGAAACGGGCCATAAAAGGTTTTATCGCCCGCGGCGCAAGGCTTTTTGTGCCACGGCAGTGACGCATTTTGAATCCATGATTGATTCTGGCACGGCCAACGGTGATTTGGCCGGCCATGACGAAGGCCGAGCGTTTGGAATACATTCGCATGCGGTTCCGAAACCGACCGCATTACCCACGAGCGCAGCCACGCCGCAAGCCTTATCAGTCACAGGCGCGTGGCTTTGGCTCCCTGTCGGTTTACATCAGCCAAGGGGAGGGCGTGCCGTGCGAGTGGATTTATGCACCACGGAAACGGCTAGAAGGACAACTAGCGCCAAGACGCACAGCAAAGATTTCGCCTTTCATAAAAATCGCGGAGAAATGGCAGATGGAACCCATATGTCGCTCTCAAGTCGCTTATTCGATGCGGCTGAATCAAAATATTCTAAAGTAACTTAAACGTTTCAACCATTCCTTGACATGAAACCAAAGCTAAAGAAATTGTCGGGCCGAATGAAACCGACGCCAACTAATGTGGCCCCTCTTCCGATGGCGGCAGAGCCAAAGGTGGTGCGGACGATTGCTGGGCATACAATGGGATCGAGCCCAAGTGAGTTCCTCCAACAGCCAAGTCAATCGAGTACTCCCCAAAATTCGGTAACCGTATTTGCTGTATTGCCAAAATCATCTGCAATGTGGCGGTTGGAGTATTTTGTGTGAATTGAACTGGAGCCTGCGTCTCAATCGTAGGCATCACCGGGTTGCCATCATCGTCCACAAAGGAGATACGCAGGCTTTTCATGCCTTCTTCGATTCTCTCGAATCGTATTTTAATTACCACTGCACAAAATGGTCGGCTAATTGGCACACTTGCAGCGGAGATATGATCAAATGAGCCGAGTAGACTAATTCTTCCCGCCGAATCTGTATTGGCGGCATCACAGAGTGCAAATATTTCAAGTTTCATTGGTGCATTGTTTTTTAGGTTTTTTGAGATAAAACTATTTTATGCCGCACTGCGATTGTCTTTTCACAAAGGCGAATCAATCAGCGCAATCACCTCCGCAAGTTCCCAAACGTGATCCGTGATCCCAGCCTGCATTGCTGGCGTTACACGTAATGATTGATGGATGCGACAAAAGTTGTAATGCATCATGTAAACCGCCACGGCGTGCTCATGGTTCTCAACTTTTTTTGAAAATGCATTGGTGAGCCGGGTAAACCGGCGCGATGACATGCGCAGCGTCAGATTCTGCCGCTCGACGTGGCTAGTTGAAACATGTGCGAAATCCGGTTTGCCGGTAATCAGCGCCTTCTTTGCGCCCATGCACTGAGCAGGGGAGTAGCGCGCCTCCGTTTTTGGTGGCTCGCCATAGATTTTCTGAAGCATGGCGTAGTCGATTCGATCACCGAAAGAATCAGTCACGGCATCCAGATAAGGACGAAAGCCATCCGTCGTCAGTTGTGCGCGATGGGTGAGCCGTGCAGCCATGTCGTGCATGAAATGATAAGCCGAAATGCTGTCACGCGGCCCGACATACCAGCACGGAACTAGTTTGGTTTCTGCATCCAAACCAATCCAAACCCAGCAATCGCCACGGCCACGGCCTTTTTGATCTGCCGGCACGTTGCGTTCCTTGCAGCCAACAAAGCTCCAAATCTCATCACATTGAATGCGCTTGCAGGTAAGATTTCGGAAAATCTTGTCCTGATAAATAGAGCAGGCGCGACCTAGCTGGGGGAGAAATTTAAGCACAGAGTTAAAGGCAACGCCGGTGAGCCGTGCCGTAGCGCGCAAGCTATTTCCCTCCGCCAAACAGGCGAAGATTTGGGTGCGCTTTTCTGTGCTCAATTGGTTCATATCAGTCAGTATGCTTGCCCGGGCAAGCATGTCAAGTTGAATGGAGAAAACGCCGCCCGGGTAAGGACCCGGGCGGCGGACTAATCGGCTCTTATGCGCTCAGGGCGAGCGGGAAGAGCATCTGACCGCAAGGCCCGTCCAAATGAATTGGAAAGACGCTTGCGCAATGCGGCGTGATGATGCGTCTCGCCCTTTTATGCCACACTCGCGGACGAAAGACGATACGACCACCACACCGACGACATACATGAATTTGCATGGCGTTAGCGGATAAATATCAACACATCCAGACTTGACGATTCGTTCCGCCAGAGCGACAATCCGCGATATACAGCGAAGCTCCCGAACGAACCGCCTCCCTTAAACCGGATGCGTGCTCAAGGGAAAATCGCCTTCCACCCCGTAAGCCAAACTTTCGACGGCGAGGCTTACGGGGTGGTGTCTTTTAGTGTCTCAGCGCGGCACCGGGAGGCTAAGTCGGCTTGCGCTCTGGTTTATGGGCATAGAAAAATTGTTGGGTTACGATTCACCCACGGCGGGAGTCGTCGTGGAAGTTGGTTCTGCGCCGGTTGTCTCAGTGGTGTCACTGCCGCTCTTCCGGGATGCCCTCATTCCGTACCACTTGCGCAGCCCGAAAAGATCATCGTCGATTTTGGCGATATATGTCGTGTTGCGGACCATGGCGATTTTGAGCGCACGTTTATTGTTGTCGTCGCTTGTGCCGGCGAATTTGTAGCCGTGGCCAGTGAGGGCGTCGTAAATCTCGTTGGTATGTGCAGGCGAGGCTTTGCCGCCAGCTGCCGTCCAGCGGGCTTCCAAGTATTCGACTACAGCCTCCCCCAGCTCCTTATTGAAGAACTGATCTTTTGAGAAATGGAGCTTATTATCAGAAATGACGGGAGCGCCGCTCGCGCTGACGGTATAAAGCTCAGGAATGCCAGCCAATTTGCAAAGCTGATTGGCGGTGGTCTTAAGCGGGATTAGCTCGGCATCATGCGCCGCGAGCTGATCCCGGAGCGGCTGGACTTTCGCTTCTTTGTTGGCGATGTCCGATTTGATGGCCTCAATGGCCTGAAGGTATGCGGTGGACATACCTTACGACTAATCCAATGAATCTTTCTGACAAGAAAAATTTATTCAATGAAGCGTCTCTAAATTATAACTAACTTATTACGTGAATGTTATTATCTATTTCTTCTTATCGTGCCATCTTGCTTTTGCTGCTTCACGAGCGATTTTTTTTCTTTTGCTAGATGAAAGCGACGCAGCCCGAGCCTTTCCACCTTTACTGGCTCCTAATTTACCCAGCGCTACCGCCGCAGGGTTCTTGGCTGGAGCCGTGCCTTCCGTTGTTTTTATGACATGCTGGAGCACGTTAAACGCTGCGCTGTTGGCATCCTCTAAGTCCTTCGCCTGTTTTTTGTCCATGCCGCGAGCCTAGCATACTTTCCCGCGCAAGCAAGCGGTTCCAGACCAGCCAGAAACCAAAATGCGTCACTACCTGTGCCACGGTAGTGTCGGTTCGCCGCTTTGCCGGGCAAGAGGCGGAACAAAATCCGAACGACCGGCGGTTTACTTCAGCGGGGCCGGCTTGGCCAGATCAGCGGCCTGCTGCTTGATCTCCGAGTTGATCATGTCGATCTGGAGATAGTAGTGCTCGCGGCGCTTGTAATCGTTGGGATAGATCGCGCGGTTGAGCAGGGAGCCGAGAATCATCTGGCGCTCCAGATCCTGCTGGTGCTTGAGGGCGGCGAGACGGGCCGCTTCGCGGTCGGCCTCGTCACGTTTTTGCTGTTCCAGCTCGGCCAGTTTCTGCTCGGCCGCCTTGCGGGCGGCTTCCGCCTCGGCGGCGGCCTTCCGTCGCTCAGCGTCGAGCGCGGCGGCCTGGGCCTGGGCCTCCGCCCGTTCCTTTTCGAGGCGCTCACGTTCGACCCCGGCCTTGCGCGCCTCTTCTTCCGCCGACTGCCGGGCGGCCTCGACGGCGGCCTGCTCGGCTTGGAGCTGGGCCAGCCGCTGCTTTGCCTCCTCGGCGTCGCGCCGGGCCTGTTCGCGGGCGAGGCGGTCGGCCTCGGCCTGGGTGGCGGCCTGTTTGTCGGCCTCCTCCTTGCGGCGCGCGGCCTCCGCTTGATCGGCAGCGGCGCGTTGCTCGGCGAGGTCGCGGTCGGCGGCCATTTTCCAGCTGCGATAACCAAAGAATGCGGCAAGCACAGCCAGCACCGCAATGATCACAATGAAGGGACCTTTTTTCATTTTGGGCGGGGAGATTAATCTATGTCAGACAGCGAACTGGGCAAGTTGTTCAGCGGAAACTCCGCCACGTCCGGGCGGGCGGCGTTGGCCGAGGCGTAGGGCAGGGCAAAGGCGACCGCCTCCGCCAGGGTGGCGCCGCAGTGCAGCCAGGCATGGAGGACGCCGGCGAGCAGCACGTCGCCCGAACCGGTGGGAGAAATTTCGCGCACCGGTGGCGGTTTCAGCGCAATTGGCCGGCCGGAATTCTTTTCCGCCAGCCAGACGGGGCGCGGCCCGTCCGTGACAATCCACGCCTTTACCGGCCAGCGTTCGCAGGCCCGCCGCAACCGGACCGCCACGGCGGTGCGACGCTGGGGTGACGAAAAAAGTCCGTCGAATTCAACGCGGTTGACCTTCACCAAAGGAACCGGGCGCCGCACCATCCAGGCGAGGGGCGGTCCGTAGGTATCGGCGGCGAGAAAGCCGCCGCGGGCCAGCCAGTGGCCGAAGGCGGCGCGCAGCGGCGAGGCGGCGGCTGAATCCCAGCCGGGAAAGCTTCCACAAAGCGCCAGGGCGGCTCCGCTCGGCTGCGCGCCGAGAAAATGCGCGCAGGCTCGCAGTGCCGGTGCGTCGGGCGGGGCATCGCAACCAAGAAACGTGGTTTCGCCATGGCGGCCGCCGCGCACCACCGTCCCCGTCCGGGTCGGCGTGGCGACGGGAAAGGCTTGGCAGGGGATTTTTTTGGCGCGCATCCAGGCGAGACAATCGGCGCCGGTGGCACCGCCGGGAAAGCAGAGGGCGCGGGCTGGGACCCCGAAGCGGGCGAGCATTTTTACCACGTTGATGCCCTTGCCGCCGACCTGGAATGATTCGGCAGCGGCGCGCTGGGTACGGCCGGGCGACCAGTCGGTGAAAGTGAAGGTTTTCTCCCAGAGGAGATTGCCGGTAAGGGTAAAAATCGGAGGAGGCTTCATACGACGAGGTTGCATCGGTGCGGCGTTTTCCAGCAAATCAGACCAAATGCGCCGGATCGTTAAGGCAAAAATGCTGCGCCGTCGGAACACGGTCGCTCTTGCCCGATGGCTGCTGGGCAAAATGCTGGTCCGCGTCCTGCCTGACGGCGAAAAAATTGCGCGGCTCATCACCGAGGTCGAGGCCTATGACGGGCCGAGCGATCGCGCCAGCCATGCCCATGCCGGCCGTGGCCGCACGGCTCGCAACGCCGTCATGTTCGAGCCCGGCGGCGTCTGGTATGTCTATCTCTGTTACGGGGTGCATGAAATGCTGAATCTGGTCACGGGCCCGCGCGGCCATCCCGCGGCCATTTTGATCCGCGGCGTCGCCGGCCTGAAGGGGCCCGGCATGGTGACGCGCGCGCTCGGGATCGGCCGCGGCCTCAACGGCGCTCCCGCCGCCCCGGCCAGCGGGCTATGGATCGAGGATCACGGCGTACGCGTGCCGCGGCGGCTGATCCGCGCCACGCCGCGCATCGGCATTGCCTATGCCGGCCCGGTCTGGGCGGCGAAAAAATGGCGGTTCGTTCTCGATCCCGCCGGCCTGCAGCCGATTCCAACCGGCGGCGAAAAGAACCTCAATGCGCCGCAGACTTCGGCGCGACCACCGAATTCTGTGCCACCTCGGTCGAAGGCGGAGTGTAAGCCGTGAGCTGGGCGGTGGCCGTGCCGAACTTGAGTTTTACCTCCAGCTTCACCGGCAGGTGACGTTCATCCTGGGAAATCCATACCCGCACCTCGCCACCGCGTTTAAACAGGCCCTTGGGGTCTTTCTCCATGCGGGGAATGAGCACCAGGGTGTCGAGGTCGCCGAGCGCCGTGTGGATTTTTTCATAATGATCGGCGAAAAGGGTGAGCGGATAAAATTCATTGTCGAAAAGCACCAGGATCGATCGCTGGTCGCCCGGCTTCATGGCATAACCACGCGCCAGCACCAGGCTGGTAATCAGGTCGGCCGGGCGGCCGGGCGGAATGACCAGGGCCGGCTGGTTGCGTTCGGCATGAAGGTAATCGATGTAGCTGGCGGTGCCTTGGGCGTAATTGAAGACGATGCTCGCCCGGGTGCCGCGCGAGCCGGCGCTGGAAGATTCCTTGGCCGCCAGCAGCCGGCCGTCCCGGCCGTCGAAGATCGACTCTGCCTCGGCCTTGAACGGATAAAGGGCGCGAACCAGACCGTGCGTCGCCGTGGTCGTGGTCAGGCGCAGCTGCGGCAGACCCTCGAGGATTTCACTTTGTGCTGAAATTTTAATCTCCCCGGCGCCCCCAAAAACGCCCCAACCGACGCCGTAGGTCAGAGCCTCTCCCGATTTCAACGCCAGCTCGGCTGGATCGGCGTGGAGGCCCACCCACGGCAGAAACGCGAGCAAAAGAAACGGGCGAAGGGTCATGTCAGGTGAAGATGGCTGATGGGATGTTATAAAAAGTGTGACTGTCGAAAGAGACAAAAGTGCATTAAAAATGCCAACCGCTTGAATGATTTATCGGCTGTTTTTCGCCGTGCTGAACCGGGAGAAATCATGCGCGCACTGGACGGCCGGCTGGAGGCGGATAAGTTGCGGGTTACATCATGCAGCCTGCAACCTCCCTTCACATCAAAGGCGCACGAGAGCACAATTTGAAGAACCTCGAGCTGCGGATTCCGCGCGGAAAGTTCGTCGTCATCACCGGCCCGAGCGGCTCGGGCAAGTCCTCGCTCGCTTTCGACACGATTTATGCGGAGGGCTATCGCAAATACATTGAATCGCTCAGCGTTTCCGCCCGGCAGATGCTCGAGCAGCTGAAACGGCCGGACGTCGATTTCATCCACGGGCTTTCCCCGGTGCTCGCCATCGAGCAGCGGGAGGGCGGGGGCTCGCCCCGCAGCACCATCGCCACCGCCACCGAAATTGCCGACTACGCCCGTCTGCTTTGGGCGCTGTGCGGCGAACAGCGCTGTCCGAAGGATGACGGGCGGGTGGTGCAACGCTCGCTGGATGACAATGTCCAGCGCGTGCTGACCGAGTGCGCGGGCGAGCGGGTGATGCTGCTGGCGCCGGCACTGCGGGCAAAATCGAGCGTGCTGCGTGAGGAGTTGCCCCGGCTGCGCCAGCGCGGGTTCCAGCGTGTGCGGATCGAGGGGGAGGTCAAAAACCTCGACGATTCGCGCCTGCTGCCGGCCGGCGCGGGGCCGCGGGAACTGGCCGTCGACCTCGTGATCGACCGTTTGGTCGCCGCCGCCGACCAGCGCAGCCGGCTGGCCGACTCGCTCGAGCTGGCTTTCCGCGAAGGGCACGACCGCGCCGTCGTGCTGGCGCAAAAGTCGGCGGACGCGCCGTGGCGGGAGCTGGCGCTGAGCCAGTCGCTGGCCTGCGAAATCTGCGGCGATGTTTTTGAAAAGCTCACGCCCCGCCATTTTTCCTTCAATCACAGCGAAGGCGCCTGTCCGACCTGCGGCGGCCTGGGGCGCAAACTGCGTTTTTCTCCCGAGCTGGTCGTGCCCGACCCGGCGAAAAGCGTGCGCGAGGGCGCGCTCAAGCCTTGGCGGATCGGCGGAAAAAATCTCATCATCAAGCACAATGCCATCCTCAAGCAGCTCGCCGAGCAGCTGCCGTTCGACGCGGAGAAGCCGTGGCGCGATCTGGCGGAGGAGGTGCGCGAAACGCTGCTGCACGGTGCGGGGGAGCGCCTGTTTGCCTTCAAGCTCCGCCGCATGCGCGAGGCGCGCGCCGCGCCGTTCCCCGGCGTCCTTGCCATGCTCGAGGAAAGCTGGCGCCACACCGCCAGCGAGGGCTACCGCGCGCGGCTGACCACCTTCATGGTCAGCGGCGAGTGCCCCGAATGCCACGGCGCGCGGCTCAACACGCGCAGTTCCGCGGTGCGGATCAACTTTGGAGCCCGCAATTCGGATTCGGGGCCGGACAATCCGCAATCCGCAATCGCAAATCCGAAATCATTTCTCACCTTTCCGCAGTTCATGGCCCACGATGTCGGCGCGGCGCACGGCTTCGCCCGCCAGCTCACCGCCGAGCTTGGAGCCAGCGACGCCGTGCGCGACGTCGTCACCGGTATCGAGCAGCGCCTGTATTTCCTGCTCGAGACCGGGCTCCGTTACCTCACGCTCGACCGCGATTACGCCACCCTCAGCGGCGGCGAGGCCCAGCGCGTGCGGCTCGCCACCCAACTCGGCATGGGCCTGATCGGCGTGATTTACGTGCTCGACGAGCCGAGCATTGGTCTGCATCCGCACGACAACCGGAAGCTGCTCGCCACCCTCGCCAGCCTGCGTGACCGGGGCAACACCGTGCTGGTCGTCGAGCACGATGAGGAAACGCTGCGCGCGGCCGACGAGCTGATCGAACTCGGCCCCGGCGCCGGCACGGAGGGCGGCGAGCTGCTTTTTCAGGGGACGCCGGCCGCCTGCGCCGCCGATTCCCGCTCCCACACCGGGCCCTACCTGGCGCGCAAGCAGGCGGTGATGAAGGAGGTGGCGACGAAAAAGCCCGACGGCGCCTGGCTGACGGTGCGGGAGGCGCGCGAGCACAACCTCCGCGGAATCGACGTGAAATTCCCCGTCGGCTTGCTCACCTGCGTCACCGGCGTGAGCGGCTCGGGCAAGAGCACGCTGGTCAACGATATTCTGGCCGCGGCGGCGGCGCGGAAGCTGAACGGCGCCAAAACCATTCCCGGCCGCCACCGCCACATCGAGAACCTGGATTTTTTCCAAAAACTTGTCCAAGTCGACCAGGAGCCGATCGGCCGCAGCCCGCGCTCCAATCCCGCGACCTACGTCGGCCTGCTCGACCTTCTGCGCGACCTTTTTGCCCAGGTGCCGCTGGCCAAGGTGCGCGGCTACAAGGCCAGCCGTTTTTCCTTCAACGTCCGCGGCGGACGCTGCGAGCGCTGCCAGGGCGACGGCGTGATCAAGCTCGACATGCAGTTCCTCGCCGACGCCTATGCGCCGTGTCCGAGCTGCGGCGGCCGGCGTTTCAACCGCGAGACGCTCGAGGTGAGGTTTCATGGCCACAATATCGCCGACGTCCTCGCCATGACCGTGCGCGAAGCGATGCAGCTTTTCCGCCACATCCCGCGGGTCATGGAAAAACTGGAGACGCTCGACGCCGTCGGCCTCGGCTACCTCGCCCTCGGGCAGTCCGCCACCACCCTGAGCGGCGGCGAGGCGCAGCGGATCAAGCTCTCCCTCGAGCTGAGCAAGCGCCAGCAGGGCGAAACGCTCTACGTCCTCGATGAGCCCACGACCGGACTGCACTGGACCGACATCCAGCGGTTGATGGATCTGCTCTTCAAGCTGCGCGACGCGGGCAACACCGTCATCGTGATTGAGCACAACCTCGACGTGATCAACCTGGCCGACTGGATCATCGACCTCGGGCCGGGCGGCGGTGCGGACGGCGGCGAGCTGGTCTTTGCCGGACCGCGCGGCGAAATCGAAAAAGAGCCGCGCTCGCTCACCGGCACGGCCCTGGCGGAGTGGCGGCACGCTGGAGAATCGGGCTAACTTTCTTTGCGACTTTTCCCGCGCTCCCCGGTGACTTTGTGACATAATACGTTACAAACTTGCCGGCGTTTTCGCCGATGTTTGTAACGTATTATATTACAAATATTCGGTTCTCAGCGTGAAGCACCATCAAGCAGAACCGAGATGCGGCTGGCCAAGGACGTCCTATTTTTCTGCGGGGAGCTCGGGCGAGACGGTCGCGATGCCGATGGTCCAGTCCACGGTCACGGTCGTGCCGTCGGCGAAGGTCGTGCGTTCCTTGGTGCGGTCGGCGTCGAGAAATTCATGATTGGTCATTTCGAGCAGGGCGACGCGCTTGTGCAGCGCGGCCATTTCCTTGACCAAGGCGAGGTTTTTTGCCGCATTGGGCCCCTGGCCGGGAACGATGGGCAGCTCGGGCATGCCTCCGCAGAGGAGGCCCATGAGCAAGCCATTGTCGCCGTCTTCGCGGCTCGCGCCATAGGAGATCAAAATCGCGTCGTGATAGACCAGCTGGTAGAGCGGCACCGGAATGCACTTGCCGTTGCCACCGGACTGGTTGACGCAATCGGCGTAGGGCACGACCCAGTCGGAGCCCGCCTCGGTGGCGGTGAAACCGAGGTTGGCGCGGGACCAGTTGAGCAGTTCGGCCTCTCCGCGCATCGCGTCGCTCCGGGTGGTGGGGTGCTCGGGATTGAAGTCCTCGTCCGGCGGCACATAGCCGATGACGTCGATGTAGATGCCCTGCGGGTGGATGCCGTGCTGGAAAAACAGCTGGTAATTCTTCCGCAGATGGCCGGGTTGGAAGCGGGCGTTGAGATAGGATTGCCTGCCGCCGTCCCAATGCCACATCAGCGGGATCGTGCCGTCCTTCGCGTCGCCGAAGCGCGAGCCGGGAAAGATCGTGGCCGGCAGGGAGGCATCCTCTTCGTGGATGGCGAACTGCTTGTTGAATGAAGGCGCGTCCAGGTAGTAGTCGCGGTATTGGTCGTGGAAAATGAACGGATAACCGAGGTCGCGGCAGGTGTCGGCTAGGCGTTTCAGTCCTTCCCAGCCGCCGGCGGCGGGCGCGGGCGGCAACGGATCGGGGTGCTGGCGGTCGTAGCCGAGGTTGGCCCAGCCGGAGATGAAAACCAGGGCGTGATCGATGCCGCCGGCCTTGAGGTCGCGGAGCTGTTTGGCCCGTTCATCGAAGGTGAAAAGGCTGTAGTGCGCGGCCGGATCGTAGCGGTCGCTTTCCGGGTTCATGTTGTGGAGGATGCTGATACGCGTCTGCGGCGTGCCGATCAGGCTGGCGAGGATGGGGGTGCGGGCGATCTTTTCCCGGAGCGAAACGAACAATCCTGTATCCATAACATAACTACGATAACGCTTGGCCAGGGTGACGTAGTTGCCCTGATCAAAGAAACACATCCGGGCGGTGCGGAGGTAGCCGAACCGGCCGAGGGTCTCGCGCCAGCGCGGGCCGATGACGGTCGGCCCGCCGGCGGGATGGGAAAACTGGTAGGCGGCGTCGTCCGGGGTTTCGATGATCACCATCATGGCGGACCGGCCCTTTTCGAAGCCCCACCAGGACATGGACCATGACTCGACGACGTGGCTTTGCATCACGCTGTGATCGTTGGGGAATTTGGCGTCGCCCCGGATTGGAAAGTACGGTTTCGGCCAGTTCCGCGGCAGGAGGTTGCCGCGATTGTTCGAAAGCACGGTGTAGTCGACGGTGCCGGCGTCGAGCGCGGTCGGCCAGTCAAGCTGGTGCACGGCGGCGTCACAGCTCTCCTTTGCCATGGTGTCGAAGACCAGTTCCTCGTTGGCGCCCTCCAGGCAGATGGTCAAATAAAGCGTGAGGTCGAGCGGCGCGGCCGCCGCGTCTGCGCCCGGCCGCCGCCAGCCGCTGAGGGTGAGTTTGACGCCGGTCTTGAAGCCGGTGTCGTACGGCTCAACGGCAATTTTTCCGGCGTCGGCCAGGCGCACGAAAAACTCCTGTGCGCCCGCCTTTATCTGCATGTCGGTGGGAGTTGAGGCGACCATGTCCCAGGCGGTCGGGCCGGCCTGGACGTGGAGGGCGAGGGTTTTGGCGTCGAGCGTGACCGTCTGGTGCCGGCCGGCGATGGTCCAGGTGTCGCCGGACGACGTCACGGTTACGTCCGGCATGCCGCGCTCCTGGCGGGAAATGGCGGGAGCGGCGGGATCAGCCGCGGCGGCGAGGAGACCGGACAGGAGGAAGAGAGCAATTGACGTCGGGATTTTCATGGAAGGGCGAGGGGTTGGTCCGGCCGGCCGCAGC
>DASRHD010000182.1:0-21975 GCA_035650695.1 Opitutaceae bacterium | reverse complement strand
GCCGACGCAATCGGTGCCGGTGTCGCCGCCGCCGATCACGACCACGTCCTTGCCCCGGGCATGGATCGGGCTGTGATCGGTGCCGCTGTTGAGCAGCGCCTGGGTGTTGGCGGTGAGAAATTCCATCGCAAAATGGATGCCCTTGAGGTTGCGGCCCTCGATCGGCAGGTCGCGCGGCTGAGTGGCGCCGGTGCAAATCACCGTGGCATCGAATTCCTTGAGGAAAACCGCCGGGTCGACGTTGCCGCCGACGTTGGCGTTGCAGATGAATTTGATTCCTTCCTGCTCGAGCTGCTTGATCCGGCGGAGGACGACCTCCTGCTTGTCGAGCTTCATGTTGGGAATGCCGTACATGAGCAGGCCGCCGGGACGGTCGGCACGCTCGTAGACCGTCACGCTGTGGCCGGCGCGGTTGAGCTGGGCGGCGGCGGCCAGGCCGGCGGGGCCGGAGCCGACGACAGCGACCTTCTTGCCGGTGCGGCCCGCGGGCGGCTCGGGATTGATCCAGCCTTCGTCCCAGCCGCGATCGGCAATGGCGGCCTCGATGCTCTTGATCGTGACCGGCGGGTTGGTGATGCCCAGGACGCACGAGCCTTCGCAGGGCGCCGGGCAGACGCGGCCGGTGAACTCGGGGAAGTTGTTCGTCTTGTGCAGACGGTCGAGCGCTTCGTGCCAGAGGCCGCGGTAAACCAGGTCGTTCCACTCGGGGATGAGGTTGTTGATCGGGCAGCCGGACGCCATGCCGCTGATCAGCTTGCCGGTATGGCAGAACGGAACGCCGCAATCCATGCAGCGCGCACCCTGGTTGCGGAGCTTTTTCTCCTCCATATGATGATGGAATTCCTTCCAGTCGCGGATGCGTTCCTGGGGAGTCCGGTCGACCGGAAGTTCGCGGAGGTATTCGATGAAGCCAGTGGGTTTTCCCATCGTCGTAGTGAAGTGAACGGTGTGGTGAGAGCGGTTTTTAGGTAAAGTTAATTGCCGCCGACACGGGAGAGGTCGCGGGAGTTTTTCTCGAATGCGGCCATGACCGCCTCTTCGCCGGTCAGGCCTTGGGCCTCGGCCTGGCTGATTTCGGCGAGCATGCGCTTGTAATCGTTGGGCATGACCTTGACGAAGCGCGGGATCATCTGATTCCAGGCGTCGAGGATCTGCTTGGCCCGGGCGCTCTTGGTGTAGGCGAGATGCTTTTCCACCATGGCGCGGACGGAGGCGATCTCGGCGGCAGCCTCGAGCTTTTCGACGCCGACCATCTGCTTATTGACGCGGCCGGCAAAATCGCCCCGCTCGTCGAGCACATAGGCGACGCCGCCGGACATGCCGGCGGCGAAATTGCGGCCGGCCGGGCCGAGGACGACGACGCGGCCGCCGGTCATGTATTCGCAACCATGGTCGCCCACGGCCTCGACGACGGCCGTGACGCCGCTGTTGCGCACGGCGAAACGCTCGCCGGCCATGCCGCGGATATAAGCCTCGCCGCCGGTCGCGCCATAAAGCGCGACGTTGCCGACGATGATGTTTTCCTCCGGCACGAAGGTGGAGCCTTCGGGCGGGACAACGATGATTTTACCGCCGGAAAGGCCCTTGCCGATGTAGTCGTTGGCGTCGCCCTCGAGGAGGAAGGTCATCCCCTTGGGCATGAACGCCCCGAAGCTCTGGCCGGCGGAGCCTTTGAAATGGATGCGGATGGTGTCCTCAGGCAGGCCGGCCGCGCCCCATTTCCGCGTCACCTCGCTGCCGGTGATGGTGCCGACGACGCGGTTGACGTTGCGGATAGGCATCTGGGCGACAACCTTTTCGCGCCGCGCGATCGCCGGCTTGCAGAGATCGAACAGGACGGTGAGGTCGAGCGACTTTTCCAGGCCGTGGTCCTGCTTGATCTGGCAGAAGCGGCCGACCTCCGGCCCGGCTTCGGGCTGGTAGAGGATATTGCTGAAGTCGAGTCCCCTCGCCTTCCAATGGTCGACGGCCTTCTTCGCCTCGATCCGCTCCACGTGGCCGATCATTTCCTCGATGGTGCGGAAGCCGAGCTTGGCCATGAGCTCGCGGACCTCTTCGGCGATGAAGCGCATGAAATTGACCACGTGCTCGGGCGTGCCGGTGAATTTCTTTCGCAGTTGCGGATCCTGGGTGGCGACGCCGGCGGGACAGGTGTTGAGATGGCAGACGCGCATCATGATGCAGCCCGTCGCCACCAGCGGGGCGGTGGCGAAGCCGAATTCCTCGGCGCCGAGCAGCGCGGCGATGACGACGTCGCGGCCGGTCTTCAACTGACCATCGGTTTCGACCGCGATGCGGCTGCGGAGGTTGTTGAGCACGAGCGTCTGGTGGGTCTCGGCCAGGCCGAGCTCCCACGGCAGGCCGGCGTGCTTGATCGAGGTCTGAGGCGAGGAGCCGGTGCCGCCGTCGTGGCCACTGATCAGGACGACATCGGCGTGGGCCTTGGCCACGCCGGCCGCGACCGTGCCGACGCCGACCTCGGCAACCAGCTTCACGCTGATGCGGGCGTGCCGGTTGCCGTTCTTTAAATCATGGATCAACTCGGCGAGATCCTCGATCGAATAAATGTCGTGGTGCGGCGGCGGCGAGATCAGGCCGACTCCGGGCGTGGTGCCGCGGGTCTTGGCGATCCAGGGATAAACCTTGTTGCCGGGCAGCTGGCCGCCCTCGCCGGGCTTCGCCCCCTGCGCCATCTTGATCTGCAGCTCATGAGCGTTGACCAAGTATTCGCTGGTCACGCCGAAGCGGCCGGCCGCGACCTGCTTGATCGCGGAATTTTTTGAATCGCCGTTGGGCAGCGGAACGTAGCGGTCGGGGTCCTCGCCGCCTTCGCCCGTGTTGCTCTTGCCGCCGATCCGGTTCATGGCGATGGCGAGCGTCTCGTGCGCCTCCTTGGAAATGGAGCCATAGGACATCGCACCGGTCTTAAACCGCTTCATGATGCTTTCCGCCGGCTCGACCTGATCGAGCGGGATCGAGGTGGACGGCTTGAAGTCAAGCAGGCCGCGCAACGTACAGAGATTCGTTGCCTGGTCATCGATCAGCCGGGAATACTCCTTGAAGGTGGAGTAACTGCCGGTGCGCACAGCCTTCTGCAGGCGGTGGATCGACTCGGGATTGAAAAGATGGAATTCGCCCTCCTTGCGCCACTGGTACTGGCCGCCAGCGGGCAGCACGTGGCCGTTGACCTGCCGGTCGGGGAAGGCGTCGCGATGGCGGGCCAGCACTTCCTGGGCAATGACATCGAGCCCGATGCCGCCGACGCGCGACGGCGTCCAGGTGAAATAATGGTCGACCACGTCCTGCCGCAGACCCACGGCCTCGAAGACCTGGGCGCCGCGGTAACTTTGGATGGCGGAAATGCCCATCTTCGACATGACCTTGATCACGCCCTTGGAGGCGGCTTTGACGAAGTTCTTGCAGGCGGCCTTGTGCTCGACGCCGGTGAGCAGGCCGTCGCGGATCATGCCATCGATGGTCTCGAAGGCGAGATAGGGATTTATCGCGCTGCAGCCATAGCCGATGAGGAGCGAGAAATGGTGCACTTCGCGCGCCTCGCCCGTTTCCAGGACCATGCTGATGCGGGTGCGCAGGCCCTCGCGGATGAGATAATGGTGCAGGCCGGAAACGGCGAGCAGCGCCGGGATCGGGGCGAAGTCGCGCGAGACACCGCGGTCGCTGAGGATGAGGACGGTGACTTCCTCCTCCTCGATCATGCGGCGGGACATCAGGCACAATTCCTCCATCGCCTTGGCCACGCCGCGTTCGCCGCGGGTGACGCGGAAAAGAATGGGCAGCACGCCGACCTTGAAACCGGGCCGGTCAAGGCGCCGGATCTTGGCAAACTCCTCGTTGGTCAGGACCGGCCACTTCAATTCGACACGCCGGCAAGCGGACGGCTCGGGATTGAGCAGGTTGCCCTCCGAACCGAGGCGGGTTTCGGCCGAGGTGATGATCTCTTCGCGGATGCAGTCAATCGGTGGATTGGTCACCTGGGCGAAGAGCTGCTTGAAATAGTCGTAGAGCAGACGCGGCTTGTTCGAGAGCACGGCCAGCGGGGCATCGTTGCCCATCGAGCCGACGGCTTCGACGCCGTCGCGCGCCATGGGGACGAGCAGCACGCGCTCGTCCTCAAAGGAATAGCCGAAGGCAATCTGCCGGTGGAGCAGCGTGTCGTGGTCGGGCGCGGGCACGGCGGGCGCGTCCGGCAGGTCTTCGAGGTGGACGAGATGCTCGTCGATCCACTGCCGGTAGGGGCGCTCGGCCGCCATCTTCTGCTTGATTTCCTCATCACCGATGATGCGGCCCTCCTCGGTGTCGACCAACAGCATGCGGCCGGGCTGGAGTCGGCCCTTGAGGCGGACATTCTCCGGGGGAACGTCGAGCACGCCGGCCTCGGAGGCCATGATGACGAGGTCGTCCTTGGTCACGTAGTAGCGCGAGGGGCGCAGGCCGTTGCGGTCGAGGACCGCGCCGATCTGGCGGCCGTCGGTGAAGGCGATCGAGGCCGGGCCGTCCCACGGCTCCATGATGCAGGAGTGGTACTGGTAAAAGGCCCGGCGCGCGTCATCCATGCTCTCGTGATTGGACCACGGCTCGGGAATCATCATCATCATGGCGTGGGCGAGCGAGCGGCCGGCGAGGACGAGCAGTTCAAGGGTGTTGTCGAACATCGCTGAGTCGCTGCCGTGCGGATTGATGATCGGCACGATCTTCTTGATATCTTCGCCGAAGAGCTCGGATTCGAACAGCGACTGGCGGGCATGCATCCAGTTGATGTTGCCGCGGAGGGTGTTGATCTCGCCGTTGTGGGCGAGGTAACGGTAAGGATGGGCGCGATCCCAGCTTGGGAAGGTGTTCGTGCTGAACCGCGAATGGACCAGTGCCAGCGCGGTCTCCATCGCCGGATTCTGCAAATCGAGAAAGTAGTTCTGCAGCTGCTCGGTCAGCAGCATGCCTTTGTAGACGATGGTCTTGTAGGAAAGGCTGCAGAGATACCAGAATTCGCCGCCGTCGATCGTGGCGGTGCGGATCTCCGCATAGGCGCGCTTGCGGATGACATAGAGCTTGCGCTCGAACGCCATCGGGTCGGTCAGGGCCGGATTGCGGCCGATGAAAACCTGCCGGACAAACGGCTCGGAAGCCTTGGCCGTTTCGCCGAGGGAGGAATTGTCGGTGGGGACGGTGCGCCAGCCAAGCACGGTCTGGCCTTCGGACTGGACGATCTGGCCAAAAACCTCCTCCAGGCGGCGCCGCTTGGTCGCGTTGCGCGGCAGAAAAACGAGGCCGGTGCCGTAATCGCCCAGCGCCGGCAGGGGAATGCCGGCTTTGCCGGCGGCGCCCTGGAGGAAGGCGTGCGGCATCTGCAACAGCACGCCGGCCCCGTCGCCGGTGTTGGGCTCGCTGCCGCTGGCCCCGCGGTGGTCGAGATTCCGCAGCACCTGCAGCGCTTGCTGCAGGATGCGGTTGGACTTGCGGCCCTTCATATCGACGACGAAGCCCACGCCGCAGGCATCGTGTTCAAACCAAGGATCGTAAAGGCCCTGCTTGGCCGGCGGTCCGCTGGGGCGGGCTTCGGCGGCGTCATGGCTGCGGTTGCGGTCCGGATTCTGGTGGATGTTCGCCATCGGATGAAATTTGAAAGCGTCGGTCGGGCGGTTGGTGGAGTGGTCGGTGGTGAGGTGGCTGGGCGCGCGCAAAAAAAGGGCCGGTCTCGGCCTAGGCGAGAGCGGCCCGGTAAAAAATTATGCGCGGCGTGCTCTCAGCGTCAGAAGAAGCGGATCGTTTTGGTGGCCATTTTGGCGTGGTCTTCGTCCGAGCAGCCGGCGTTGGTGGGAACGCTGGCCTGCGCGTCGCTGGGTTTCACAAGATCGTTGGCAAGAAGGTAGTTTTCCACTTCCTCGCCGGAAACATCGGCGAGCATGACGCCGTCGATCTCGACACAGGGCGACAGAGGCTGGCCGGACTTCCGCACCATCTCCTCATAATTCGCGCGCTGATTGATGATATCGATATCCTCGTAGGGCAGATTATATTTGCGCATGATGGCCCGGACGCCGTTGGACCAGCCGCAGGACGGTTTGAGATAGGCTTTGATCTTCATGCGGAAACGATGCTCGATGTGAAAAGCGGTGCAACTTATAGGAGTCGATTGGCGGCATTCAAGAGGAAGTTTGGAAATTTTTTGGCCCAACCGGACCTTGCGATTTTCCTAGCCGCCTCGAGCCACATGCGGTAGGCACGCGGGAAAATGAAAATCCTCGTGACCGGCGCGGCCGGCTTCATCGGCTTCCATGTCAGCCAACGGCTTGCGTCCGCGCCCGGCTGCGAGGTGCTGGGCCTCGACAATCTCAATGACTATTATTCCGTCGAGCTGAAGCGTGCCCGGCTGGCCATGCTGGAGCGGCTCGAAGGATTCCGCTTCCTCCGGGCCGATTTTGCCGACACGGCGGCTTTGGAGGGGATTTTTTCGCATTTTCGGCCGGATTACGTGGTCCATCTTGGCGCGCAGGCCAACGTCCGCTACAGCGCGCAAAACCCCGCCGCCTACGTGCAAAGCAATCTTGTCGGCTTCTGCAGCGTCCTTGAGGCCGCCCGGGCGCATCCGCCCAAGCATCTTGTTTTCGCCTCCTCGAGCAGCGTTTACGGCGCCACCGCCGCGGTGCCGTTCGCCGAGGACGATGACACCAGCCATCCGCTTTCGATTTATGGCGCGACGAAAAAAAGCAATGAGGTCCTCGCCCACAGCTACGCCCATCTTTTCGGCCTCAGCCTCACGGGCCTGCGCTTCTTCAATGTCTACGGCCCTTGGGGCCGCCCCGACACCGCCCCGACGCTTTTCGCCCGCGCCATCTGCGAGGATCAGCCGATCGATCTCTTTGCCGAGGGCCGGCAGCAGCGCGATTTCACCTTTATCGACGACATTGTCGATGGGGTGGTGAAAATGCTGCTTTATCCGCCCGCCGCCCGCCCCACCCCGCCCGTCCGCATTTTCAACCTCGGCCACCACCGGCCCGTCGAGGTCCGGCTTTTCGTCCGCATGCTGGAGGAGCTCCTCGGCCGGTCCGCCCGGCTCAACCTCCTCCCCGCCCAGCCGGCGGATGTCCCCGCCACCTGCGCCAGCCTCGACCGCGTGCACGCCGCCATCGGTTATGCCCCGAAGACGCCATTGGAGGACGGCTTGCGCCATTTCGTGCAATGGTTCCTTGATTATTACGGCTATAAAAAATGAAAACCGTCCTCCTGCTTTCCTGTTCCAACATTTTCATGACCCTGGCTTGGTACGGCCAGCTCAAGTTCCGGGTTTTCGAAGGCAAGCCGCTCTGGCTTGTCATCCTCATGGCATGGAGCATCGCCCTGCTTGAATATTGTTTCATGGTCCCGGCCAACCGCATCGGTTACCACAACGGCCTGAGTGGTTATCAGCTGAAGATCATTCAGGAAGTGATAACGCTAATAGTCTTCGTGGTCTTTGCGTGGCTCGTTCTCGGCGAACGGCTGGCTTGGAACTACGCGGTGAGTTTCGTTCTCGTTCTGCTCGCCGTCATTTTCGCATTTGCCTTCCGCGCTCCGCCGGTGCACTGAAATCAAAAACATCCGGGCCGGCCGGCGCCGCACCCTCGGCTGGCCTCGGAAATTTTTGTCTGCGCTTCTGCTCCGTTCTAATCTCAACTTGCTTTTGCCATGTCCAAAGCCGCTCCTGCCAAAGCCGCCCCGTCCCCCGTCACCGCTGCCCGGGACAAAAACATCGAGCTCGCCGTCTCTTCCATCACCAAGCAGTTCGGCGAGGGTTCGATCATGCGCCTCGGCAGCGCGACGAAGATGAACGTCGAGACGCTCTCCACCGGCTCGCTCGCCATCGATCTCGCGCTCGGGGGCGGCCTGCCGCTCGGCCGCATCATCGAGATTTACGGCCCCGAGTCATCGGGCAAGACGACCTTCTGCCTGAGCGTGATCGCCGAGGCGCAGCGCAAGGGCGGCCTCGCCGCATTCATCGACGTCGAGCACGCGATCGATCCGAAGTACGCCCGCGTGGTCGGCGTCAACCTCGACGACCTGCTCATTTCCCAGCCCGACAGCGGCGACGACGCGCTCAACATCACCGAGACGCTCATCCGCTCCAACAGCATCGACGTCATCGTCGTCGATTCCGTCGCCGCCCTCGTTTCCAAGCAGGAACTCGACGGCCAGATGGGCGATGCCACCGTCGGCTCGCAGGCCCGCCTGATGAGCCAGGCGATGCGCCGTCTCACCGCGGTCGTGAGCAAGACCAAGTGCGTGTGCATCTTTACCAACCAGATCCGCGAAAAAATCGGCGTCATGTTCGGCAACCCGGAAACCACCCCAGGCGGCCGTGCCTTGAAGTTTTTTTCCTCGATCCGCATCGACATCCGTCGCAAGGACCAGATCAAGACGCCGGAAGGCAAGGTCGTGGGCAACCGGACCAAGATCAAGGTCGTGAAAAACAAGGTCGCGCCCCCTTTCACCGAGTGCGAATTCGACATCGTGTTCGATGAGGGCATTTCGCGCATGGGCTCGGTTCTCGACCTGGGCCTGGAGTATAAGATTCTCGAGAAAAAAGGCGCCTGGATCGCCTATCAAGGCGAGCTCGTTGGCCAGGGCCGCGACGCCGCCAAGGCGGCGCTCAAGGAAAAACCCGAACTCGCTGAAAAGATCACCAAAGCGGTGCTGGAAAAGGCCAACGTGACCGGCGGCGCAAGTGTGACCGGCGCAGAGCCGGCAGATTAGTCCCCCGTCACCAGACGTCGGGCGTCTTCCAGCGCGCCAGACCTCCTCCATGAAATTTCTCGAACTGCGTCAGCCGGGCTATGCCCTGCTGACTGGAACCGGCATCGAAATCGGCGGCTTCGAACATCCCGCCCTCCTTCCCCACGCGACCAAAATCATCCATTGCGACCGTCTCAGCCTGGAGGAGGCCCGGCAATTGTTTCCCGAGGTTGACCTCGCCCGCCTGCCGAAGGTCGACGTGTGTTTGGACATCGAGCGGGAAGGGCTCGCCCATTTCGCCAGCGGCTCGCTTGATTTTGTCGTCTGCTGCCATGTCATCGAACATCTGAAAAATCCGATCAAGGCATTGGGCGAGATCTTTCGCGTCTTGCGAGTGGGCGGACGGGCAGCGCTGGCCATTCCCGACAAACATTTCACCTTCGACCTCCATCGCCCGCTGACGGAATGGACCGTCTTGAGAGATGTTTTTGTCCGGCGCATCGACACGCCGGCGCCGCGCGATTATTTCGATGTGGCGAAGTATAACCATCCTGACAAGCTGCGCCTTCCCGCGCCGGAACTGGAAAAGTACCTTGAATTTTTAATGCAGCGGCGCGAGCACCTGAACATCTGGGACACGGCACAGTTTGCCGAGTTTTTGAACCAAGCCTTCCAGCTGCTGAAAATCAGTCAGAAGATGATCTACGAGATCGAAGCGGAGCAAAACCAATTTGAATATTTTGCCGTGATCGAAAAAACCGGCCCGCGCCCTCCCCCCTTCCAAACGCTCGTGCGCCGACTGTTCGCGCCGCGAGGCAACTGACGGGAAATGACGGCAGCGGTCGCGGCGGAGGCGCAGGCGGCCGGCGAATGTCTTTGTTTTGCCTTTCCGCACGCAACCGGTTGCGTGGAAAGCATGGTTTCTCCCTCCGACACCATTGCGGCGCTGGCCACGCCCGTCGGCACGGCGGCCCTGGCTCTCATCCGCTTGAGCGGGCCCCGATCGGAGGCGCTCGCCGGGGAGATTTTTGGAAAAACTCCCCTGCCCCGCCGGGTGCACCATGCCGACTACCATGACCGCGCCGGTGCGCTGGTGGACGAGGTGCTGTTCACTTTTTTCCGGGCGCCGCACAGCTACACCGGCGAAGACAGCTTGGAAATCTCCTGTCATGGCAATCCGTTCATTGCCCAAAAAATTCTCGAGGATCTTTTCTCCCGCGGCTGCCGCCCGGCCGGTCCCGGCGAATTCACGGAGCGGGCCTTTTTGCACGGCCGGATGGACCTCAGCCAGGCGGAGGCCGTGATGGACCTGATCCAGGCCCGCAGCGAACGGGCTCTCGCCGCCGCCCACCGCCAGCTCCGCGGGGCGCTTGGCCGGCAGATGCAGGAATTGATCGACACCCTGCTGGCCCTCATCGCCCGGATCGAGGCTTACATTGATTTTCCCGACGAGGATCTTCCGCCGGAAGATGAAAGCTGGGTCCGGCGCGACCTGGCTAAACTCTCCCGCGCCACCGACCGGCTGCTCACCACCAGTCATTACGGCGAGATGCTTCGCCAGGGCGCGAAAGTCGTGATCGTGGGCGCGCCCAATGCCGGCAAGAGCAGCCTGCTCAACCGCCTGCTCGGGCGCGAGCGCGCGCTGGTCAGCGCCGAGCCGGGCACAACCCGCGATTTTCTCGAAGAGCCGGCCATTCTCGGGCCCCATTGTATCCGTTTAATTGATACAGCGGGCCTGAATCCGTCTCCGGCGGCGATCGAACGGCTGGGGATTGAGAAGACGCTCGAATGCGCACACGACGCCGACCTCCTGTTGCTCGTGCTTGACGCCACCCGCCCCTGCCCTGCCCTGCCTGAGACGTTGTCCGCCCGCCTGACCCCGGCTGGCGCGCTTGTGGTGATGAACAAGATTGATCTGGCTCCAGAGATCGTCGCCGCGGCTCCGGTCGGTTTGGACTCCGTGGCGGTTTCTGCCCTCACCGGCGACGGTATCGAATTGTTGGGCGCTGCCATGGCGGGAAAAATCGAGGCGCTCTGCCTCGGCCTGGGGGACGACGCCATCGCCATCAATGCCCGCCACGCGCACGCGCTCGAACAGGCCAAGGCCAGCCTGGCTTCGGCCCAAGACAAGCTCGCCGCGCATGATCCCGCGGAACTGCTCGCCAGCGATCTGCGCGATGTTCTTGAGGCTTTCGGACAAATTTCCGGCAAAGTGGACAATGAACGCATGCTGGACCAATTGTTCGCTGCGTTTTGCATCGGAAAGTGAAGCCACTTGCGCGGCTGCTCGATTCCCGCTAAGCTTTTCCGTTGCATTTATATAACTGAATGGTATATAACAAGATACCCTTTGATGTAATTATTTGTGGTGCGGGCCATGCCGGCGTAGAAGCCGCATTGGCCGCCGCACGGATGGGAGCCTCTACCCTGCTGCTGACCGGAAATATCGATACGGTCGCCCAAATGAGCTGCAACCCTGCCATCGGCGGCCAAGCCAAAGGCCAATTAGTTCGAGAAATTGATGCTCTGGGCGGAGAAATGGCTATCAATACCGATGTCACAGGAATTCAGTTCCGTTTGCTCAACGAATCCAAGGGCTTGGCCGTCCAATCCCCCCGGGCGCAATGCGACAAAAAAGCTTATCAATTTCGGATGAAGCATACCTTGGAGCTGCAGCCAAATTTGCAGTTATTCCAAGCCACGGTTACCGGACTTATTTTTTCTCAAGGTAAAGTTGTAGGATGCCGGACCAATTTGGATATCGATTTTCTTGGCCGCGCGGTGGTGGTCACTACAGGCACATTTCTTCGCGGCCTGATGCATATCGGCCAAAATAAAAATGAGGGGGGCCGACTAGGCGATTTTAGCGCCAAAACACTTTCGCACAGCCTGCAAGAGGCTGGAATTGAGCTGAAGCGGCTAAAAACAGGCACGCCCCCGCGTCTTTTAGGGCGAAGTTTGGATTTTTCCAAAATGGAGGAGCAAAAAGGCGATGCTGAGCCGGTGCTCTTCGCATTCCACGATACCCGCCAAGACGGCGAATTGTTCCACGTGGAACAAACGGGTGAAAAGCGGACTGGTTGGGCGCCTGGCATAGATCAGATCTCTTGTTGGATGACGTACACGACGGACCGGACCGCTCAAATTGTTCGGGCCAATCTTCATCAGTCGGCGATGTACAGCGGCGAGATAAAGGGGGTAGGGCCGCGCTATTGTCCAAGCATTGAAGATAAATTCGTGCGTTTTGCCGATAAACCCCGACACTTGCTTTTCTTGGAGCCGGAGGGTAGGGCGACCAACGAGTATTACGTCAACGGGCTGTCGACCAGCCTTCCGTTCGATATTCAAGTCGAAATGGTTCACAGCATTCCGGGCTTGGAGACCGCCGTTTTACTCCGCCCTGCTTACGCGGTCGAATATGATTTTGCCCCGCCGACCCAGCTCTTTCCTTCTTTGGAATCCCGCAAGATGGAGAATCTTTTTTTTGCCGGCCAAATCAATGGGACGTCGGGGTATGAAGAGGCTGCCGCGCAGGGACTTGTTGCGGGAGTCAATGCAGTACAAAAGGTTAGGGGAGGGCAGCCCTTGATCATCCAGCGTCACGAAGCCTACATGGGTGTTTTGATCGATGATTTGGTGACCAAAGGCACCAATGAACCCTATCGCATGTTTACCAGCCGTGCAGAGCACCGGCTACTTTTTAACCACGGGAGTGCAGAGTTGCGCCTTCTGCATCATGCAGAAAATTATAATTTATTGGTCACAAACCGGTTAAGTAACATTAAAGAGAAGCGGAAGCGGGTGGAGTATTGGGCTCGCTTCCTTGACACAACCCTTTGCAATGGAAGTACTTTTGGTGAGATGGTCCGTCGTGATAGGGCAGGGGGCCACGCTTTTCCTAATGCATTTATTCAGGAATCGGCGGCGGTGAAAGAAGAGGTTATTTATCGCCTGATTTATCGCGGTTATCTTGAGCGCGAGCAGCGCCAGATCGAAAAATTGCAGGAGATAGAAAAAATCCGCATTCCGGAAAGCATCGACTATCTCACGGTGCGTGGGCTGCGAAAAGAGAGTGCGTTGAAGCTCGCCCAGGCTCGGCCCTACTCCTTGGGACAAGCCAGCCGCATCAGCGGGGTCAACCCCGCCGACATCAGTATCTTGCTTGTGCTGATCGAATCGGGCCGCGCTTCCCGCGCGACCACCGGGGAAAATTGAACAAAAAACTTCGTTACATCCTCATGGCAATTGTAACAATCGGGCGACGGGCGCAAATTCGCTAGCCTACACCTGGACCGTTCTTAAACTCGAAGCCCACCATGTCGGAGCCAAAGGCCAAAAAAATCCTGGTTGTGGATGACGAGTCGGACGTCACCGAGCTTGTTGCCTATCACCTCAAAGCGAAGGGGTTTCAGGTTGAGACCGTCAACGATCCAAACAGCAGCATCGGTCTGGCGCGCAGTTTTCTGCCCGACCTTGTCATTCTTGACGTGATGATGCCCGATCTGAATGGCATTCAGATCTGCCGCATGCTGCGGGCCGATCCGAAGTTGAAGCGCGTGCCGGTGGTTTTCCTCACGGCCAAGGCGGAGGAGGCCGATCGTATCGCCGGTCTGGAGACGGGGGCGGACGATTATTTGAGCAAGCCTTTCAGCACGAAGGAACTTGTTTTGCGCATCCAATCGATTCTCCGCCGCGTCGCGGACGGCGCGTCGCATTCCGAGCGAAGGATGCAGGTGGGCCAGATCGTGCTCGACGTCGATCGCCATGAAGTGGCGGTCAACGGCACGCCGCTGGATCTCACCGCCACGGAATTCAAGCTGCTGCATCTGCTGATGGAGCGCCGGGGTCGCGTCCAGACCCGCGAGCACTTGCTGATCAACGTCTGGAACTACGAGACGGAAATCGAGACGCGCACGGTGGACACCCATGTGCGCCGGCTGCGCGAGAAGCTTGGCGGCGAAGCCGACTGGATCGAGACGATCCGCGGCGTGGGCTATCGCATGGCCGAGCGCAAACCCGAGGCATGCTCTACGTAGTCACGCTGGCGCTCGCCGCGGGACTGGTCCTGACGCTTCTCCGCCTGCGCCGGCACCGCCTGGCCGTGCGCAATCTGGAGGAGGCCATCCGCCAAAGAAAACCGCTGCTGGAGGAGGACGCGCGGAACGATCTTTGCAGCCGGCTTACCCGTGCCGCCAATGAGCTGATCAGCGATCTCAACCATCTGCAGCAGGTCCGGACCGGCCAGCTCACGCAACTCGAGGCCACGTTGGGCAGCTTGCAGGAGGCCGTGCTGATCGTCGACGCGAACAATTATATCCTGCTGGCGAACAAAGCGTTGCAGGCTATTTTCCCGCACGCGCGCAACATCATGCGCCAGCGTCTCGAACTGGTGCTGCACAGCGTGGCCTTTCTCAATTACGTCGATGGGGTGCGGGCGCAGCGCGCCGAGCCGCGGCATGAAATTGAATTTTCCGAAGGCAACGCCACGACTTGGGTCGAGGTCACCGGCACTTTGATCCCGCCGCTGGACGATCAGCGGGGATCATGGGCGCTCTTCGTTTTGCATGACATCACCCAGCAGAAAAAGCTCGAGGCGGTGCGGAAGGATTTTGTCGCGAATGTCTCCCACGAGCTTCGCACCCCGCTGAGCATCATCAAGGGTTACATCGAAACGCTGGTCGACGGCCATCGCGAGATGCCGCTCGACGACCGTGAGCGTTTTCTCTGCACGATCCAGCGCCACACCGATCGTCTCAATTCGCTGCTGGAGGATCTGCTCACGCTCTCGCGCCTGGAATCGATCAACCCCGGCCTGCGCCGCGAGCCGACCGGGCTGAACGCGCTCGTCACCGGCCTGATCGACGATTACCGGGCCCGGCCGGCCGCCGCCGCGCACAATATCACTTTTGCCCTAGATCCCGCGATTGGCGACCTCCTGCTCGATCCGCTGAAAGTCACGCAGGTTTTCGAAAACCTGCTGGAAAACGCGCTTAAGTACACGCCCGCCGGCTCGCACATCGATATTGTCGCCCGACTGCGCGAGAGCGAGGTGGAGGTACGGGTGAGTGACAACGGCCCCGGGATTCCCACCGCCGACCTGCCGCATCTTTTCGAGCGATTCTACCGGGTGGACAAGGGCCGTTCGCGCGAGAAGGGCGGGACCGGGCTCGGCTTGAGCATCGTCAAGCACATCGTGCAATTACACGGCGGCCGGGTTTGGGTGGAAAGCGAACTGGGCCGGGGCACGGCGTTTTTCTTCAGCCTGCCGACGCGCGCGGCTGCGGTGGAGAAGGTGCCGTGACCGGAAGGGGGAGGGCGGTGCTGACCGGGCGGCTTGCCGTCCGCCTCGATTCCTCCACGCTCGGTTGCAAATTGCATTCGTCATCGACCTCGTGCCAACCGCCACGCCCAGTCCTGCCTACCAGCACCTCGTCGCGCGCCGCCGCGCGGACCTGCGCGAGGCGCTGGCAGAAGTGCTGCCGCCGGGACGGAGCTTTACCGGCGAGATCGGCTGCGGCCACGGCCATTTCCTCACCGCTTATGCCACGGCGCATCCCGAAGAGCTCTGTTTGGGGCTCGATCTGCAGGCCGAACGGATTGCCCGGGCCGAGCGCAAGTGCAACCGGGCTGCACTCGGCAACCTGCATTTTTTCCACGCGGCGGCGGACGATTTTCTCGAGGCGCTGCCGGCGGGCGCGGCGTTCGGCAAGGTTTTCATCCTTTTTCCCGACCCCTGGCCAAAGCGGCGGCACCATAAGAACCGCCTGATCCAGGCCACGTTTCTCCATGCCTTGGCGGCGCGGGCGGGGGAGGGGGCTCGCCTCTATTTTCGTACCGATGACCGCGGTTATTTCGCGCAGGCCGGTGGCATGATCGCCGCGCATCCCGCCTGGCAACTCGATCCCGGCGCGGCCTGGCCTTTCGAGGCGACGACGGTCTTTCAGGCCCGCGCCGCCTCCCATCAGTCACTTATCGCGGTTCGCCGCGATGCCGTGCGCCGGCTATAAGCTGGACTGCGGACTGAAAGTGCCCGAGGCTAATTTTTCCATGGCGGGGGGTTGGGAGCGATTTTCAGAGGTTGACGCCCCCCGCGCCCCTTGCCTAGCAATAACCTTTTGAATTTTTGCGTCCGTCTCAGTCCATCCATGTCCCGGTTCAATAAATTTCTTGCCCTCCCGCTGCTCGTCGCCGCGACCAATCTTCCCGCCGCGGCGGAAGGTTCGGGCGTGGCGCCGATGGCCGAGCCATTGTTCCGGGTGGGTGGCCTGCCGGTGACGAACAGCATGATCATGAGCTGGGTGGTGGCGATCGGGCTGATCCTCGTGATCCGGCTGGTGGCAGGAAAGCCGAAGCTCATTCCGTCGCGCGGCCAGGCCGTGGTGGAACGACTGATCGAAAGCCTGATGGAAATCATCGAGCCGATCGTCGGTCCCAAGGCGATCAAGGCCTCGCGCCCGCTGCTCCTCGCCCTTTTCACTTTTATTTTGCTCCAAAATTGGAGCGGCCTCATTCCCGGCGTCGGCACCATCATGATGCGCAGCCGGGCCACCGGCGAATGGATGGAGATTGCCCGCCCCGGCAATGCCGACATGAACGGAACGTTCGCCCTCGCCTTCGTCTCCCTCTTTGTCGGCACCTGGATCATCCTCCGCTATGCCGGCGTGAAGGCCATCCTCTTCGACATTTTTGGCAACAAGGCCGACAAGCGCGACGTTCCCGCCGCCCTTTATTATCCGATGTTTCTCATCTTCTTTCTCGTCGGCCTGCTCGATGTCATCTCGATCATGTTCCGGCCGATTTCGCTCTCCTTCCGTCTGTATGGAAACATCTTCGGCGGCGAGAACCTGATTCATTCGATGTACGGCATTTTCAAATGGGGCCTGCCGGTGCCGTTTTATTTCATGGAACTGCTCGTCGGCTTCGTCCAGGCCTTTGTCTTCACCCTTCTGGTCAGCGTCTACATCGGGCTGATCTGCAACCATGAGGGCGGCGGCCACGACGGCGAGGCGGCGCACCATTAAACTTTTCCGCCGGGACCATGCTTCGCGTGTGGGCGGCGGTCATCCAACCACAAAATCGAACCCAACATGATCCACACCATCGCAGAAATCACCGGCAATCTGAAAGCACTGCAGGGCGGCCTCGGCTGTCTCGGCGCCGCTTTCGGCGTCGGTTTCGTCGGCACGCGCGCGGCCGAGGCGGTCGGCCGCAATCCCGGCGCCTTCGGCAAGATCCTTGTCATCGGCATCCTCGGCATGGCTTTCGCCGAAGCCATCGCCTTTTACGCCCTGTTCCTCGGCAACTATTGATCATCCCGCCGCGCCGGTCGATCCGGCGCGGCTCCTTTTTTCACGCCATGTTTGCTCCCCTCCTCGCCGAAGCCGCAGCACCCAGCGGCGGCCTTCTAGACGGTTTTGTCCAGCTGCTGAACGGCCTGGGCGTCAGTTGGTCGGGCCTCATCGCCCAGATGATCAACTTCAGCATCGTTGCCTTCATCCTCTGGCGTTTCGCCTTCAAGCCGGTCATGGCCACGCTCGACGAGCGCCAGAAGAAAATCGATTCCGGCCTGAAGTACGCCGATGAGATGAAGGCCAAGCTCGAGCAGGCCCAGCAGGAGAGCGCGGCCGTGATCAAGCATGCCCAGGTCGAGGCGACCAAGCTGATCGACGAGGCGCGCAAGGCGGCCAAGGAATTCGCCGACCGCGAGCAAAAGGCCGCCTCCGACCGCGCCAACGATCTCATCGCCAAGGCCCAGCAGGCGATCGAACTGGAAAAGAAAAAAATGCTGGCCGATGCCCGCGGCGAAATCGCCCGCCTCGTCGTCGTCACCACCCGCCGCGTGCTGGAGAAGGAACTCTCCGACGCCGAGCGTACCCGCTTTAACGACTCCGCCGTCCGCGAGCTGACCGGCGCCTGATCATGGCCTCCTCCGCCAAACACGCCCAGAAGTTTGCCCGACGGCTCTTCCAGCTCAGCCTGGCGGACGGCGCCGTCTCGGCCGAGCGCGTGACCGGCGTGCTGGCCTACATCGAGAAGCACCGGCCGGCCAAACCGGTGATGGTGCTCCGCGCCTATCACCGGCTGATCGCGGCCGAGCTGGCCAGGGGCCAGGCGGTGATCGAGCATGCCGGCAGTGTATCCGATGCATCACTACAGGCGATCGCCGCCGCCATGACCAAAAAATACGCCCGCGCCGTCACCGCCGTGCCGCGACCCGATCCGGCCCTGCTCGCCGGCCTCCGCGTCCGGGTCGGCGACGACGTTTACGAGTCCTCCATCGCCGGCCGCCTCGAGCCCCTCACCGCCGGCTGATGCCAGAGGCAGAACGAAGCACGCAGAAAATTCCTCCTTCATCCCTTTCCACCCCGCCTGACTCTCCGGCCCCATCCTTTCCCAATTCATAATTTGCCATGCCCACCGTCCTCGAACAAATCGAACAACAGATCGCCCAGCTCTCGACCAAAGCGGTCAAGAAAAACATCGGCACCATCCGGGCCGTCGCCGACGGCGTGGCCAAGATCGACGGCCTTTCCGACGTGATGTACAACGAGATGGTCCAGTTTCCAGGCGGCGCCATCGGCATCGCCCTCAATCTGGAGGAGGACGAGGTCGGATGCGTCATCCTCGGCGACGTCTCCCAGCTGAAGGAGGGCGACGAGGTTCAGACTACCGGCCGCCTCCTCTCCGTGCCGGTCGGCAAGCAGCTCCTCGGCCGCGTCGTCGACGCGCTGGGCCGCCCGGTCGACGGCAAAGGTCCGCTCGACGCCAAGGAATTTTATCCCGTCGAAAAAATCGCGCCCGGTATCATCGTCCGCAAGTCCGTCTCCCAGCCGCTCTTCACCGGCATCATGGCCATCGATTCGATGATCCCGATCGGCCGCGGCCAGCGCGAGCTCATCATCGGCGACCGCGGCACCGGCAAGACGACCATCGTCATCGACACGATCATCAACCAGGCCAAGATCAACAAGGTCGGCCTGGCCTCGGGCGACAAGAATTTCCGCCCGGTTTATTCGGTCTACGTCGCGGTTGGGCAGAAGAATTCCAACATCGTCCGCACCATCGCCGCGCTCGAGGCGGCCGGCGCGCTCGAATACACCATCATCGTCGCCGCCCCCGCCGCCGACAACCCGGCCAACCAGTACCTCGCGCCGTTTTCCGGGGCCGCGATGGGCGAGTGGTTCATGGAAAACGGCATGGATGCTCTCATCGTTTACGACGATCTTTCCAAGCACGCCGTCGCCTACCGCCAGATTTCGCTGATTTTGAAGCGCCCCTCCGGCCGCGAGGCTTATCCGGGCGACGCCTTCTATCTGCATAGCCGCCTGCTTGAGCGCAGCGCCCGCCTCGATGGCAAGGGCTCGCTCACCGGCCTCCCCATCATTGAAACCCAGGCCGGCGACGTCTCGGCTTACATTCCGACCAACGTCATTTCCATCACCGACGGCCAGATCTTCCTCGAAACCGACCTTTTCAACCAGGGCATCCGGCCCGCCGTCTCGGTCGGCCTTTCCGTTTCGCGCGTCGGCTCGGCCGCCCAGCTCAAGGCCACCAAGCAGGTCGGCGGCAAACTCAAGGGCGAACTCGCCCAGTTCCGTGAGCTCGCGGCCTTTGCCCAGTTCGGCTCCGATCTCGACGCCAAGACCAAGGCCCAGCTCGACCGCGGTTCCCGCATCGTCGAGCTCTTCAAGCAGCCGGCCTTCAACCCGCTGCCGATCGAGCTGCAGGTGTCCGTCCTCTTCGCCATGCAGAAGGGCCTTTTTGATTCCATCGACGTTAAGAAAATCGTCGATGCCGCCACTTCGCTGAAGGAGTTCTTCACCACCCGCAAGGACGCGCTCCTCACCGAAATCCGCACCAAGGCCGCGCTCGACAAGGATCTCGAGGCCAAGCTCCAGTCCGCCTGCGAGGAATGGAAGGGCGGCTATGCCGGATAATGGTGAACACAGAATGAAGAATGCAGAATGAAGGAAAAGATCTTCCTGAACGAACCTACCAATATGGCCGGCGAATTATCGCACTTTTTGAAGCGCTTCCTAAAACCAGACTGGCCCAAGTTCTCGGAGACCAGCAGCTGCGTGCCGGCACTTCGGTCGGCGCCAACTATCGAGAAGCGGATCGCGCCCGTTCAAAGGCCGAGTTTATCGCAAAGATGGGAGATTCGCTCAAGGAACTCGACGAATCTTCGCTTTGGCTCAGGCATATTTATGACTCTAAGCTGGTCGATCCGGAGCGGCTTATCCCACTTCGCCAGGAAACAGATGAGCTTATCCGGATTTTTGCCGCCATTATCAAGAGCGCCAAGGGCCGCTGACTTTTTCTGCATTCAGCATTCTTCATTTGGCATTAGGACCTAATCCATGGCCTCCACCCGCGACATACGGCGCAGAATTAAGTCCGTCAAGAACACCCGCCAGATCACCAAGGCGATGGAGCTGGTGGCGGCGTCGAAGATGAAAAAGGCGCAGCAGGCCGCGCTGGCCGGCCGGCGTTACTCGCAGCTCATGGCCGATATGCTCGCCTCGCTCGCGCCGCATGTCGACGAGTCGCTCCATCCTTTCCTCGTCCGCCGCGAGGTCAAGACCCGCGGCATTCTGCTCATCACCACCGATCGCGGCCTGTGCGGTCCGCTCAACAGCAATCTTTTCAAGGTCGTGACCGAGATCAAGACGCCGGCCAAATTCTACGCCATTGGACGCAAGGGCGCGCAGTTCCTCGCCCGGACCAGGCGGGAGATGGTCGCCAGCTTCCAGGTGCACGACCGCGTGCCGTTCGCCGAGATCAAGGTCGCGGCCGAGTTCATGACCAAGCAGTACCTGGAGGGCGCGATCGACACGATCGAAGTCCTGTATCCACGATTCAAAAACACCCTCGTGCAGGAACCGATCTGCCGGCCGGTACTGCCGCTCGACAACCTTTGCCAGTTCATCGACAACCTGCGCAAACAGCTCGGCGGGGTCGCGGTCGAGGCCGCCGACACCCGCGAAATCGTTTTCGAGCCCGGCGCCCAGACCGTGCTCAACGCCCTCCTGCCGTTCTACGTCAACCGTTACATTTACCAGCTGGCGCTTTCCGCCAAGGCTTCCGAGCACAGCGCGCGCATGGTGGCGATGAAAACGGCCAAGGACAACGCCACCAAACTCCTCGGCGACCTCACCCTCGAATACAACAAGGCCCGCCAGGCCGCGATCACCCAGGAAATCCTTGAGATCGCCGCCGCCCAGTTCGCCACCGCCTAACGCCGCACTAATTTAGAACTATGAATGCCGAATGAAGAATCAACCGCGCTCTTACTCCCCATTCATCCATTTATTCCCAATTCATCATTTGCCTTTATGAACACCGGTAAAATCGTCCAAGTCATCGGCCCCGTCGTCGACGTGCAGTTCGCCGAAAACGCCATACCGCCCATTTACCAGGCGCTCACCGTCGAGTTCACCGCCGCGGGCAAGGCCGAGAAGCTGACCCTCGAGGTCCAGCAGCACCTCGGCGAGGGCATCACCCGTGCCATTGCCATGTCCTCCTCCGAAGGCCTGAAGCGCGGCATGTCCGTGACCGACACCGGCGCCCCCATTTCCGTGCCGGTCGGCGAGGGCGTGCTCGGCCGCATCTTCAACGTCACCGGCGACACGGTGGACGGGAAGGGCCCGGTGAAATTCGAGAAGCGCTATCCGATTCACCGCCCGGCTCCCGCGCTGGTCGATCAGGACACCAAGGCCAACATCCTCGAGACCGGCATCAAGGTCATCGACCTGATCTGCCCGTTCGTCAAGGGCGGCAAGGTCGGTGCCTTCGGCGGCGCCGGCGTGGGCAAGACCGTCGTGATCATGGAACTGATCAACAACATCGCCAAGGCGCACGGCGGCTATTCCGTCTTCGCCGGGGTGGGCGAGCGGTCCCGCGAGGGCAACGACCTCTATCACGAAATGTCCGAGGCCGGCGTCATCGACCAGAAGGACCTGAGTAAATCCAAGGTCGCCCTCGTCTACGGCCAGATGAACGAGCCGCCGGGCGCGCGCATGCGCGTCGGCCTCTCCGCCCTCGCCATGACGGAGTATTTCCGTGACGAGAAAAACCAGGACGTGCTTCTCTTCATCGATAACATCTTCCGCTTTTCCCAGGCCGGCTCCGAAGTGTCCGCCCTCCTCGGCCGTTCACCTTCCGCCGTCGGTTACCAGCCGACGCTGGCCAACGAGATGGGCCTGCGCCAGGAACGCATCACCTCGACGAAAAAAGGCTCCATCACCT
>DASRHD010000181.1:0-3363 GCA_035650695.1 Opitutaceae bacterium | reverse complement strand
TCTATTCCGGACCGGTCCCCATCGCCAGCACCACGACCTTGCAGGCCATCGCCTACGGGGCAGGTCTTACGGACAGCACAATCACCCGCGCCACCTATACGATCACTCTTCCGTCGGCGGGCGCGCCGGCCTTCAGTCCCGCCGCCGGCACATATTCCAGCGCGCAATCGGTGACCATCACCTCGGCCACTTCCGGCGCTTCCATCCGCTACACCACCGATGGCAGCACCCCGAGCGAGACTGCTGGCACGGTTTACTCCGGTCCGATCAGCATCAGCAATACCGCCAGCCCCACGACGCTGAAAGCCATCGCGTATAAAGCCGGCTTCGCCGACAGCTCTGTCACCAGCGGGATCTACACCATCACCACGGTGCCTCCTCCGACCTTCAATTTCGAGGCGGAGAGCCTCTCTCCGGCGGGCACCGGCGCCACCGTCAGCATCAGCAATGACGCCAATGCCAGCGGCGGCGTGGTCGAGTTCCTCAATTCCACCGCGGCCGGCCAGAAGATGACCTTCACGACCCCGGCCATGCCGGCCGGCACCTACCAGGTGCAGCTGCGCTACAAGTCAAACACGACCCGGGGCATCCACAGCCTGACGGTCGACGGCATCGCGGTCGGCACCACGCTTGATCAGTATGCCACGAGCCAGGCCTATCTTACCAAGACCTTCGGCAACGTCACACTGACCACCTCCGGCGCGCACACCATCGTCATGACGGTGACGGGCAAGAACTCGGCCGCCACCCAGTTCTATCTTACCGCCGACAAGTTCACCTTTGTCGGGCAGTAAATTTCTATCGGCGACTTGCCGATAGAACAATGGTATTGGTCATGGGCTGGGCGGCTGGGGAGCCGCCCAGCTCCTTTTTTGCTAAAACATCACGACCGACGGTGGGCGGTGTGCAAAGTCCCTTTTGGAGGATTGACCCAGCCCGGCGGCGTTCAACAATTTAACTTCCGTTTGTCTTCCGCCCTCCGCCGCCCCCTTTTTGGATCTTCCTATGCCTGCTGCACCCGTTCCGGCGTTTTCGTCTGAAACTGCTTCCTTCATCGCCGCCATCTGTCCGCCAGACCATGGTGCGGTTCGATTTCTGAATCAGGCGGGAAACGTCTTGTGATCGGAATTGAAACAAAAAATCTTGTCAGGGACTTCGGCCCATTCCGAGCGGTGGCCGACGTGAGCTTCCGCGTGCCGCAGGGCGAAGTCCTAGGCTTTCTCGGCCCGAACGGTGCGGGCAAGTCCACCACGATGAAAATGCTGACCGGTTTTCTTGCGCCCACCGCCGGATCCGCTTGGATTTGCGGTCACAACGTTGCCGCCGAACCCATCGCCGCCAAGCGCTGCCTCGGCTACCTGCCGGAGCGCGGCCCGCTCTACGGCGAGATGACGGCCGACGAGTTCCTCCGCTTCGCCGGCCGCGCTCGCGGACTTGCCGGCGGCCCGCTGCGCGCAGCGGTGGAGCGCGTGCTCGACCTTTGCGCCATTCGCGACATGCGCCACCGCCTGCTCGGCACCCTGAGCAAGGGTTATCGGCAGCGAGTCGGCCTTGCCCAAGCCCTCATTCACGACCCGCCCTGTCTCATTCTTGATGAGCCGACCGACGGCCTCGATCCCAACCAGAAGGACGTCGTGCGCTCGCTCATCCGCTCCATGGGCTCGACCAAGGCCATCATCCTTTCCACCCACATCCTCGAGGAGGTCGACGCGCTCTGCACCCGCGTCATCATCATCAACCGCGGCAAAATCCTCCTCGACGAAACGCCCGGGCAGATGCGCCGCCGCCGTCCGCGGCTCGAGGACGTGTTCCGCGACGTGACCAAACCATGATTTCAGCCATGCGCGGCATCCGCACCATTTTTCAACGCGAATTCGCGGGCTACTTCCGGTCACCCATTGCCTACGTTTTTCTCGTCGTCTTCGTCCTGCTCGGCATCGGCCTGCCGTGGTTTCTCGACAACTTCCTCGAAAGCGACGAGGCCAGCCTGCAGTCCTTCTTCCGCTACCTGCCGTGGATCAATGTCCTGTTCGTGCCCGCCGTGGGCATGCGGCTCTGGGCCGAGGAAAAGAATTCCGGCACCTGGGAGCTGCTGCTCACCCTGCCCTTCTCCACCGCGCAGGCCGTGGTCGGAAAATTTCTTGCCGGTTGGTTTTTCGTCGGCGTCGGCCTGCTGCTCACTTTTCCGTTTCCGCTCACCGTCGCCTGGCTCGGCCAGCCCGACTGGGGACCGGTCATCGGCGGCTACGCCGTGGGCTTTCTCATGGCCGGCGCGGTGCTGGCCATCTGCTCGCTCATGTCCTCGCTCACGCAGAACCAGGTCATCGCCTTCATCCTCGGCGTCCTCGCCTGCCTCGTGCTCAACCTCACCGGCTGGAGCGTGTTCAACAGCCTGCTCCACGATCTGCCCGTCGCGCTCGCCGACGCCATCAACAATTTCAGCTTCACCACGCACTTCGAGCCGGCCCGCCAGGGCCTGGTGCGGCTCGGCGACGTGATCTTCTTCGTCTCGGTGTCGGCCGCCGCGCTGCTGGCCAACATCGTCGTGCTCCAGCGCTGAATCGCGATGAACCTGCGGCTGCGAAAACTGCTCACCCTCGTCCTGATCGCGATCGCGCTCGTGCTGGTCAACGACGCCGCCTCGCGCCTGCCCATGATCCAGGCCGACCTCACGCATGAGCGTTTCTTCACCCTTTCCGCCGGCAGCGCGCAGATGCTCGCCCGCGTCGACCGGCCGGTGGAGGTCGAGCTTTATTTCAGCGCCAGCCGCAAGGGTCTCCCCATCGGCCTGAAAATTTTCGCCCAGCGCGTCGAACAGCTCCTCCGTCAGTACGAGCGCCGCTCCGGCGGGAAAGTCAACGTCCAGGTGGTCGATCCCGTGCCCGGCTCGCGCGAAGAGGAGGAGGCGAAACGCCTCGGCCTCGCCTCCCAGCCGCTGGGTCCGGACGAACGCCTCTATTTCGGCCTCGCCGTCTTCCAGGGCGGCGACCGGCGCACGATTCCGCTCGTCGATTACCGCCGCGAACGCCTGCTCGAATACGACATTTCCCGGCTGATCTATTCCGTGCAGGAGCACCGCCTGCCCAAACTCGTCGTCGTCTCCTCGCTCGAGGTCTTCGGCAAGCGCGGCATGCCCAGGCGCCTGCAAAAGGTCGAGGACGGCACCGCCGAATGGCAGTTCCTCAAGGAGGTGCGCGATTACTACAACGTGCAGGAGGTCGTGCCCGCCGCCGCCACGCTGCCCGGCGATGCCGACTGCCTGCTCGTCATCAACCCTGCCGGGTTCGACCCTCGCCTTTTGTATTCAATAGATCAATACATACTCTCCGGCCGGCCCGCCGTCATTTTGCTCGATCCCTATTG
>DASRHD010000180.1:0-5799 GCA_035650695.1 Opitutaceae bacterium | reverse complement strand
TGGGATTGGCCATGGGTTTTTTCGCGGCCAAGTTGCCGGCAAAAACCCAGCCGCGGTTTCCGCCGGAAGAGACGAGCAGCCAGGAACCGTTGACCTGCTCGACGTTGAGCTCGACGGCGTAACCGACCCTGGCGGCGGGATGAGCCAGAGGCTGGGGCGCATCGAGCAGCACGGTCTCGAGTTTTTTGGTGAAGGCTTTTCCGCCCGATTCGTAGGCGAAAAGGACCGGGGCGCAGAGGAGAAGCAGGGCGCCGAGCTGGAAGCGCGAGGTGTTTTTCATTTGGCCTCGAGTTGGTAAGTGCCTTGCCAATCGGAGGGCGGAGGTTTTTCAGCCAAGGCGGCGGCCCAGTCAAAATATTTCGCAGCCATGGCGTCACCCGGCGCCTGCCCGCGGGCCCGGGCAAAGGCGGCGGCGGCGGCGGCGAAGTCCCGGGCCAGAAACCGGGCATAGCCCTCGTCGTAGTCGGCGAGAAATGCCCGTTGCTCCGGACCGATCCGGTCCGGCCAGCCGATCAGCTCGTGCACCTGGACCGCCTGCTGCTTGCCTTTCACCCGCAGCCGGGCGATCGGGCGGGTGACCAGCTCGCCGCAGAGCCGGCGCTCGGTTTCCTCCCCGATCAGGACGGCGGTGCCAAACTCCTTATTCGCTCCCTCCAGCCGGGAGGCGAGGTTCACCGCATCGCCGATCACGGTGTAATTTTTCTTCCGCTCCGAGCCGAGGTTGCCGACAACCATCGGGCCGGTGTTGATGCCGATGCGCACGGTGAGGTGGACGTTTTCCCGCCGGCGCTCCAGTTCCGCGTTGATGCGCGGAAGATGATCCCGGTAGGCGAGCGCCGCGCGGCAGGCCGAGAGCGCGTGGTTGGCCAGCGGTTCGGGACTGCCAAATACGCCCATGATCGCGTCGCCGATGTATTTGTCGAGGTAGCCGCCCTCGTCGATGATGAAGGGGCTGGTTTCGTTGAAATAAAAGTTCACCAGCCGCACGAGCTGTTCCGGCTCCATTTTTTCGGAAAGATCGGTAAAGCCGGCGAGGTCGGAAAAAAACACCGTGAGATCGCGCTTCTCGCCGCCAAGCTTGATCGCCTCGGGATCGCGGAGCAGCTGCGTGACGACCACGGCGGAGACGTAGCTGCCGAAGATGGTCTGGATTTCGCGCTTGCGCCCCTGTTCATAGAGAAAATTCCGGGCGGTAACGCACAGCAGTCCGAGCCCGACTCCGGCGAGCGGCGACGCTGGCGCGAGCCAAATGCCACGGCCCACGGCAAAATAACTGCCGCCCAACGCCATGACCGCAAGTCCCACGGCCAGCGTCGCGGTCAGACCGAGATGCGGCCAGCGCCTTCCTGCGGCAAAAACAATCGCCCCCAATGCCAACGCAAAAATCAGAATGAGCGACCGCGGCACTTCCCGGATAAATCCGCCGCCCGTCGCGTCCGCCCACGCCGTCCAATGCACCAAAACGCCGGGGTCTTTCGAGCCGACGGGCGTAGCCACCAGGTCAAAAGCCGAACTGTACGTTCCGGCAGCATTAACCCCGACGAACACGACCTTGCCACGCACCTGATCGAAAGGATTGCCGCGCAATGCAGGAATTTCTTTCAGACCGGCGGATACGGCTTCGGCAGTATAATCGGGATGCTTTTCGACTATTTTGGCGACGACCTCGTTATAGCCCGCTTCCACAAACGGAGCGGCCGAAAGTACCGGCACCCCCGACTGCTTCAACGCATCGAGGCCTCCATACCATCGCAGCATGGGCAACTTTGCCGGCTTTTTCTTCGGGACTGTAAGTACCCGATCCGCAAGCGATTGCGGCCACGGATAGGTCCGGATGACGTTGTCCAAATCGAATTTTGCCTCAACCAACCCCACCCGTTCGGTGATGCCGGCATACTGATTGACGATTTCCGGCGTCCAGAACGCCGGAGCCTTCCCCTGAAGACCGCCCAAAATGACCTCCGGGCAAGCGATGGCGTATGCCGCTAAAATGGCGTCGTGCTCGGCTTCCTCGGAAGGCTCCAAGAATATGAAGTCCATTGCGATACGCTGGGCGCCGGCTTTGTGCAGGCCGGCGATAAGGGCGGCAAACAACGTGCGCCGCCAAGGCCACTTCGAAGCGTAAGGATCACGGGCGATTGCCTTGAGCGAGGATTCGTCGATCAAGACCAAGGCTGAATTTTTCGGCACCGGCAGCTGCCGCCAAGGGTGCTGCTCGGTCCAGTCGAACATCGCCCAATCGAGGTACTGGCTTCGGCCGGACAGGTGAAGGGCGAGCAAAATAGCGAGCCCAATTCCACCAATGGCGAGATTGATCCGCCAGGACTTTTTCATATGAAAAAGGGGGTCGAAAACACAGGGGTCTTCCGTTTGGCGGCAGGCCGAAATTCAACAAAAACACGGAGATTTTGGCCTATTTTTGGCCCTTTTCGTGCCATTTTAGGCCTTTTTTCCGCAAAAAATCAAAGATTGCCAGTTTATAAATTTTTATTTTGAACGCGGGCTCCATAAATGCCACTAACCCACGTCCTGCAACTCAACCAAGGCCCGTTTTGGACTTAAAACAAATCAAGCAGATCATCGATTTGATGAAACGGTCAGACCTGACCGAGTTCGCAATCGAAGAAGAGGGTTTTAAACTTAAAATTTGCCGCGGAGCTGAAGGCACGCCGGTCATGTCCAACGGGCGCATGCCGGTGGCCGTGCCGATGGCAGCCGAATCGGCGGCATCTCCGCAGCCCGCCTCGTCGCCACCGGCGAACGCAGGTCTGGCGGCTACGGCGGCACCCCAGGAGGAGCCGGGTATCACTTACATAAAATCGCCGATGGTAGGCACTTTTTACCGGGCGGCCTCCCCCGAAAGCCCTGCTTTCGTCGAGGCTGGCGCCAAGGTGGAGGAAAAAACCGTCGTTTGCATCATCGAAGCGATGAAGATCATGAACGAGATCCAATCCGAGACCAAGGGCACTGTCGTCGAGGTTCTCGTCGAAAACGGCCAGCCGGTCGAGTACGGCCAGCGCCTTTTTAAGGTCAAGGTCGGCTGATCGTATCCGTTGCACGTTCGAGCGCTCCCCGTTCCGGCGCTTGAAGTGCCACTGAGCTTCCCTCTCTTCAGATGATACAAAAGATCCTGATTGCCAATCGCGGCGAAATCGCCCTTCGCATCGTGCGGGCCTGCCGTGAGTTGGGCATAAAGACACTGGCGGTTTACTCCGAGGCGGACGTCCAGTCCCTGCACGTCCAATTGGCCGACGAAGCGATTTGCATCGGCGGCGCGAAAAGCGCGGATAGCTATCTCCGCGGCGAGCGCATCATTGCCGCGGCGGAGATTGCCGATGTGGACGCCATCCATCCCGGCTATGGTTTTCTTTCGGAAAACGCCAAGTTCGCCGAGCAGTGCGAGTCCTGCAATATCAAGTTCATCGGGCCCAAGTCCAACTCGATCAAGATCATGGGCGACAAAGCGGTGGCCAAGCACACGGTGCGGAAGGCCGGCGTTCCGACTGTTCCCGGGAGCGACGGGCCGGTGGAAAATGAAGCCGAGGCGGTCAAGATCGCCCGGCGCATCGGCTATCCGGTCATCATCAAGGCGGTGGCGGGCGGCGGCGGCCGCGGCATGCGCATCGCCCACAACGATGTTTCTTTCGCGAAGGAATACCATGTGGCCCGCGGGGAGGCGGAGAAGGCCTTTTCCAACCCGGCGGTTTATCTGGAAAAATACATCGAGAAGCCGCGGCACATCGAATTTCAGATTCTGGCCGACAGCCACGGAAAAACCCTCCATCTCGGCGAACGCGATTGTTCCGTCCAGCGCCGCCACCAAAAACTCATTGAGGAGTCGCCGTCGCCTTTTCTGACCGCTGATTTGCGCAAGCGGATGGGCAAAGCGGCGATCCGTGCCGCCGAAGCCGCCGAATACGAGAACGCCGGCACGATCGAGTTCATCGTCGATGCCAAGGGAAATTTTTATTTCATCGAGATGAACACCCGCATTCAGGTCGAGCATCCGGTGACCGAGGAGGTGACCGGCATCGATCTGGTCAAGCAGCAGATCTACGTGGCCAATGGCGAGAAGCTCGCCTTCGACCAGGGCGACATAAAGTTTGACGGCCGGCATGCGATCGAGTGCCGCATCAACGCCGAGGATCCGGCCCGAAATTTCGCGCCCTCCCCCGGCACGATCGGCCTTTATTATGCGCCCGGAGGCCATGGCGTCCGGGTCGACTCGCACGTTTACAGCGGCTACGTCATTCCGCCTTATTACGATTCGATGATCGGCAAGCTCATCTGTTTCGGCTCGAGCCGGAAAACCGCGCTCGAGCGCACCTACCGCGCGCTGACCGAATATATCGTTCGCGGGATCAAGACCACCATCCCGTTGCATCGCGCCATCATGAGCGATCCAACCTTCATCGAGGGCAAGGCCACGACCGCCTATATGGAAGATTTTCTCAGCCGGACGCCGCCCGATCTCTTTTCCTGATCGCCGGGGAAACGGCTGATTTTCGATTTATCTTTACAGGCTGCGCCTTGCCAGCGGGTTGCGGACATGTTAACTGCTTTACCGCCATGCCCATGTCCGAATTTCAAAGCACCGCCTTTGATGACCAGCCTTCGCTTGGCCAGATTCAGATCAATCACACGGTGATCGCCGGCATTGTCCGCCTCGCCGCGCTGCAGGTCAAAGGCGTGGCCGGTGTCGGCGGCGGCCTGGTCGATGGCCTGAGCGATATTTTTGCCAAGCGCGAGTCGAGCCATCGGGGGGTGAAGGTGGCGGAGGATGGAACCGACACCTATGGCATCGAGATTCGCCTCGTCATCGCCTACGGCTCAGACATCGGAAAAACCGCCTGCGACGTGCAGGTGGCGGTGCGCAAGCAAGTCATGGCCATGACGGGAAAAAATGTTTCCCGGGTGGATGTCATTATCGAAGGCGTGCGCCTGCCGGCGGAAATGAGTCCGGAGAACCGCGCCGACGACCTCTGGCCGGAGGGTCCCCCCGCCGACTGATGCCCGCCCTGCCCTGCATTGCCGTTTCTCTTTTCGGCTCGGATTTGCCTGAGCCGCTGGTGGCCTTGATCGTTGCGGCGGTGATCGTCGTGTTTGCCCTGCTGATGGTCCTGCTGTGGTCGCCGGCCATGCTCGTGCTCGGGACCAATGAGCGCGGTCGCCTGACCATTTCGCGCCATGCCCTCCACCGCATCGTCGAGGCCTGCTGTCTCCAGGTCAAAGGCGTCGCCTCGGCGCGGGCTTCCGTCGTGCGCAGTCACGGCCGGTTTCATACCGAGGTGCGGCTGAAAATCCGGCCCGACGCCAAACTCGACGCGATCCAGGGCTACTTGACCGACGAAATCACCGACATCTATCACCAGAATCTCGGTCTGAAGGAGGTCGGACCGATCGAGGTGAAAATCATCGGTGTGGTGGGCGAACCGAGCGGCTTCTGAAGACGCTGCGATTTCACCCTGCGCCCGCTATGGACGCGAGATGGGCCGGAAAATTTGTAATATAATACGTTACAAACATCCGGGAGAGAGCCGGGCATGCGGGGAAACGGCACCTTAGCCGGCCATCGGCCGGTCCAGCGTCAGGCAGGCCCATTCCCCGAGCACCCGCGAGGCGTGAGGCCACCCCGGCGCGGCGGCAAGAAAGACGGTGCGCACCTGATCGAGCTCGCCGGCAAGGATGCCGCTCAGCACCAGTTTGCCGCCGGGCGCCACCGCCGCGGTCAGCTCCCGGGCGAAGCGCATCAGGACATCGGCCTGGATGTTGGCGAGGACAAGGCCGGCGCTTCGGCCG
>DASRHD010000179.1:0-20852 GCA_035650695.1 Opitutaceae bacterium | reverse complement strand
CGGAATGCCGGTCGACGTCGTGGCGTCGTGATGCGGATCGAGGGCGGCGGTGGCGGCGTCGCTCATTTGTGAGCCTCCGGTGAAAGGGCGGGCGCGGCGGATTCCGGCTCGGGATGGATGTGATAACCGTCGGCGCCCTCGAGGGCCCAGAGATAAACGCTAACGAACATAAAGGCGAAGCCGACGAAGACGGTCCCGAGCTTGAGATGAATGCCGGGCTCCGGGCTGGGATCGATCACCGCCACGCCGATCGCCCAGATGAGAATGCCGATGGCGGAAAGCAGCGGATAAATCGACTGATGGGGCATGTGGATGCCGCCGTGCGCCGCCTCGGCACTGGCATGCTCCTCGTTTTCCTTTTTGATCTCGTCCTGGTGATGCTTCTCATACCACCAGGCATCGCGGGCGTGGACGGTCGGGATGACGGCGAAATTATATTCCGGCGGCGGGTTCGGCAGCGACCATTCAAGGGTGCGGGCATCCCAGACGTCGCGGCCGACGCGCTCGCCCTTGAAGTAGGTGTAGATCATGATCGTGAAATAGATCGCGATGCCCACGCCGAGAAAGCAGGCGCCGATCGTGGCGATGAGGTTGCCGTTGTTCCAGCCCATGTTGGCATCGTAGGTGAAGGTGCGCCGCGGCATGCCGTTCAGGCCGAGGAAGTGCATGGGGAAGAAGGTGGTGTTGAAGCCGATGAAAATGACCCAGAAGGAGAACTTGCCCCAGAATTCGCTAACCTTACGGCCGAACATGAGCGGGAACCAGTAATGGATGCCGGCGAGGAGGGCGAAGAGCGAACCGCCGATCAGCACGTAATGGAAATGGGCCACGACGAAGTAGCTATCGTGCTGCTGCGAGTCGGCCGGCGCCGCCGAATGCATAATGCCGGAGAAGCCGCCCATCATGAAGAGCCAGACGAAGCCGAGGGCGAACATCATCGGCGTGCGCATGCGCAGCCGGCCGCCCCAAAGCGTGCCGATCCAATTGAAAATTTTCACGCCGGTCGGCACGGCGATGGCCATGGTGGCGAGGGCGAAGGCCGCCGTCGTCACCGTGCCCAGGCCGGTGGTGAACATGTGGTGGCTCCACACGCCGAAGCCGAGGAAGCCAATGCAGGCGCCGGAAAAGACCACGATGGGATAGCCGAAGAGCGGCTTGCGCGAGAAGGTCGGCAGGATTTCCGAAATGATGCCCATCGCCGGAAGAATGAGGATGTAAACCTCGGGATGGCCGAAAACCCAGAAGAGGTGCTGCCAGAGAATGGGCATGCCGCCGTTCGAGACTTCGAAGAAATTCGTGCCAAAGAGGCGGTCCATCATCAGCTCGACCAGCGCGATGGTGATGGCGGGGAAGGCGAGGACAATGAGGAATGACGTCACCAGCGTCATCCAGGTGAAGACGGGCAGGCGCATCATTGTCATGCCCGGCGCGCGCAGATTGATGATCGTGACGATGAAGTTGAGCGAGGCGGCGATCGAGGCCACGCCGAGCAGCTGCAGGCCCATCACCCACAGATCGATGGAATGGCCGGGAATGAAGGTCTTGGTCGTGAGCGGCGTGTAGCCGAACCAGCCGCCGTTGGGCGGGCCATCCTTCATGAACCAGCCGATATTGACGATGATCGCGCCGACCAGGAAGGTCCAATAAGAGAAGGCGTTCAACCGCGGAAAGGCGACGTCGCGCGCGCCGATCTGCAGCGGCATGATGAAGTTGAAGAACGCCGCCGACAACGGCATGATGGCGAGAAAGATCATGGTCGTGCCGTGCATGGTGAACATGCGATTGTACTGCTCGGCGGTCAGCAGGGTGTTGTTGGGCACGGCCAGTTGCAGCCGGATGAGGAGGGCCTCGACGCCGCCGACGAGGAAGAAAAAGAGCGCGGAGATGCCGTAGAGGAAGCCGATCCGCTTGTGATCGACCGTCGTCAGCCAGCCCATCAGGCCGGTTTTGGCCGTCGGCCGCCACAGGACGAGATGACGGCCGGCGGCGTGTTTTTCCTCGGTGATAAAATCGGTCTTAACCAGTGCGTCGTGCATGAGCGAAAATCACTTGAGGCTTTGGACGTAGGCCACGAGGGCGGCCACATCATCGGGGGTGAGGTGGATGTTGTTTTTCAAGTAGCCCTCGACCCACATCTTGTTGCCGGGCTTGACCGCGCCGGGATTGGTGATCCAGCGGGTAAGGTTCTCGGTGTTGTTTTCCAGCAGGCTGCCGGCAATGGTGGTGCGGGCGCCGACGTGGGTCAGGTCCGGATAGGCGATGCCGACGCCTTCGTGGCCACGGACGTTGTGGCAGCCGGCGCAGGTCTTGACCTGGAAGAGGTGCCGGCCTTGGGCGATAAGCGCCGGATCCTCCTCCTTTTCCGGAAATTGTTTGGCGCGCCAGGCGTCGAGCGGCGAAATGTCAAGTTGGTCGCCGGTGACGAAGCCGGTCTGGTTTTGCTTCCAGGAAGCGAAGACCGGACGGGCTTTTTCAATTTTCTCGTCCTGGGCCACTGAAACGACGCGGGCGGTTTTCTTTTGATTGGCCAGCCAGTCCGCGAAGTCCTTCGCGTCGAGAGCGATGACGCGGAAGCGCATGACCGCATGCGAATCGCCGCAATATTGCGCGCATTGGCCCCAGTAATAACCGGGATGGTCGGCCTCCAGCCACATGCGGTTGCCGCGGTTCGGCATCATGTCGACCTTGCCGGCAAGCTTCGGCACCCAGAAACTATGGATCACATCCATCGTCCGCAGCTCGATGTGAATCGGCCGGCCGGCGGGGATGACGAGCTCGTTGGCGGTGGTGACCAGGCCGCGGGTGCCGGTGCTGTCCGGCTCGGTCTGCTCGTTGGGATATTCAAATTTCCACCACCACTGAAAACCGGTGGCGTTGATCGAATAGGCGTTGGCCTTTTCCATCGCCGGCACGTCGTAATCGTACCAGATGGCGCGAAGGGTGGGGACGGCGATGATGACGAGGGCGAAGACGGAGGCGCCGATCAGGCCGATTTCCACGAAGGGGTTGCCGTGACTCTGTTCCGGCGGCGCGGCGTCCTCGTCGGCCTTGGTCCGGGCCCGAAACTTCAGGGTGGCGTAGGCCAGGGCGCTGCCCACCAGGAGGAAGATGACCAGGGTCACCCAGCAGGTCGTATAAAACACCTGCAGCTGGTCGCGCGCCACCGGCCCCTCGACATCAATGGTCGACTGGTGGCCGTTCATTTCCCACCAACAGCCGGGAAGGAGGACGATTCCCGCCAGCGCCAGCGCAAAGCTGACCCAGCGGGAACGGGGAAAAGCAGACGACGAAAACTTCATGAAGGCGTTCGGAAAAATTTCTGCGGCCCGATGCGGCCACAGTTATGGCGAGAGCGTCAGCATATTTGCAGCCATTTCAAGTCATAAAACCATCCTTGTTGTTCACCATGACAAAATAAGGTTAGTGGTATTAAAAACTCTATGCGCAGCATAAGTAATTGTGAAAGCCGCCGAAGATTTGCGGAGCCGGTTCGCAAAAAAGGGCGAGCCCCGTCTTTTTGCAGCATGACCTTGAAGCTCAAGTTCCTCCTCACCTCCCTCGCCCTGGTATTTCTCGCGTTTGCCGCTTGTTCCAAGCAGGAACCGGCCGCCGCTGCGCCCGCCACCGCCGGGCCGCGCACGGTCGCGCTCACCGCGGGCGACAACATGAAATACAATTTGACCGAGATCGACGCCACCGCCGGCGAACAGCTTCACGTCACCCTCGCCAACGTCGGTTCGCTGCCGAAAGAGGCAATGGGCCATGACTGGGTGTTGCTTAACGCCGGCAGCGATGCCGAGGCCTACGACCGCGCCGCCATCGCCGCCAAGGACACCGGCTATCAGCCGCCGGCGCTCGCTTCCGAGGTCCTGGCCGCGATCCCGCTGCTCGGACCGCATCAAACCGGCGAAGTCACTTTCAAGGCTCCGCTCCAGCCCGGGCAGTATCCCTTCCTCTGCACGTTTCCCGCCCATTACCAGGCCGGCATGCACGGCGTGCTGGTGGTGAAGTAAGGCGCCGCCTGTCCGGACCGCATCTTTCCGCTATCAAACCGCAGGGCGGAGTGATTGTTTCGTAATATAATACGTTACAAACATCCGCTTCGAATCGGCGCCGGGCGCGGTGGGGCAACGCCTTTTATTCAATAGGCGCGGGTTGGTCAGACGCCGGCACTCGCAGCGCAATTTTACTGGATTCTTCGCTGCGCTAGAATGGCGTAGGGCGTCGAAACGGCTGCGGTATCTTTTTAACCGCTCTAGCGGTAGGCCGCGAGCATGGCGTAGACGATCACGCCGGTGATGGAGACGTAAAGCCAGATGGGAAAGGTGAACCGCGCCAACCGCCGATGCGCCGGAAAGCGTCCGCTCAGCGAAAGAAAAAAAGTGATCAGGATCATGGGCAGCGCCACCATCGAGAGCGCGATGTGGGAAATGAGCAGGATGAAATAAACCGGTCGGATTGCGCCCTGTCCATGAAAACGCATGTCGCCGTGGAGCGCGTGGTTGACCGTGTAAGTGACGAGGAAAAGGGTGGAAAAAACAAAGGCCGTCGTCATAGCGGCGCGGTGGGCGCGAACGCGGCGGGCGCGGATGAAGCCAAAGCCGACGACCAGGGCGGCCGAGGAGAGGGCATTGAGCAGCGCGTTGAGCGCGGGCAGGAAGAGCAGTTGGGTACCGGCGACGTCGGTGGGCGCATGATAATAGACCAGCCAGGCGAGAAAAAGGCTGGCGGCCGCGCTGATCGCGACGATCGCGGCGATCGCCGCCGGCGGCGTGCGGGCCTCGGCCTTCAGGCCCGGGCGATGTCGGAAGAGGCGCTCATCACAGCCTGTCGGCCGGCGGCAGTTTGCGGTCGCGCCTCAATGGAAAATCAGCCGGTCGGCCACCAGCGCCCCGAGCAGCAGCGGCAGATAGATGATCGAGGCATAGAACAGCTTTCGCGCGGCCGCATCGCGGGTCGCCGGGCGGAGAAATACCGTCGCCCGCCACAGCAGCCACGCGCCCAGTACCGCCGCCACCGCCAGATAGGCCCGGCCGCACCAGCCGGTCAGCGCCGGCAGCAGGCTCACCGTCACGAGCAGGATCGAATGAATCAGTGACCACCGGGCGACCCGCGACCCCGACGTGTCGATCACCGGCAAGAGGGGGAAATTCACCGCGGCGTAATCGCGCCGGTAGGTCCATGCCACCGACATGAAATGCGGAATCTGCCAGAAGAAAAGCACCCCGAAAAACATCCAGCCCAGGGGGGAAATGCCATTGTCCGCCGCCGCCGCGCCGATCAGAGGCGGCAGCGCACCCGCCACCGCGCCGATCTCGGTCGACCAGCGCGACCATTTTTTTGCCGGCGTGTAAATGGCGAGATAGAAAACATAGGTCAGCAGGCAGAGGAGGGCGCACATGCCGTTGATCTTGCCGAAGAGGACGCCGAGACCGACCGAGCACATCAGCGCGCCGAGGACAAAGGCCGAGCCGGTCGGGACCCGCCCGGTCGGAATCGGACGGTCCGCCGTCCGCCGCATCCGCGCATCCGTCTCGCTCTCCATCCACTGGTTGAGCACGGCCACGCCGCCGGCCGCCAGCGCCGTGCCGAGGAGGAGATAAAACGGCTCCCAAAAGCTCCAGGGCGGCCGCGCCGCATAATAGGCGAGCAGCGCGGTGATAACGGAGAGGCCGCTCAGACGCGGCTTGGTCAGTTCAAGATAATCCCGCCAGCCGGCCCGGCTGGACGCGGGGTTGGCGATGACTTCGGAGGTGAGGGAGGGTGCCTGCATGTTCAAACGTGAGCCAGTTCCCTTGCGGTGGTCGCCGGCGCGGGAGTTTTGGCGTCAATTAAAAATTCCCGGTGCATCCACCAGGTCAGGGCGAAGGTCATGGCCAGCGTGGCCGCACCGACAATGACATGGGCGGTGGTGAAGAGCGGTTCCCGCCCGCTCCAGATGACCGAGGCGCCGAGAAAGATTTGCAGGGAAAGCAACGCCATCAGCGCCCCCGCCGCGCCACGCACCGCCGCCGTGGCCGCGCGTTCGGCGTAAATTTTTCCGGCCAGCGCCACCAGGGCAACAATGATCAGCCCGGCCATGACCCGGTGCGCAAAGTTCAGGCCGACGCGGAAATTCCAGACCGGTGGCAACAAGCGGTGGTCGGGCGCCGACCAGGGAAAAGTCGGGATGGCCAGCCCGGCGAAGCTATGCCGCATTACCGCGGCGATCGCCAGCTGGACCAGGATGAGGGCGCAGGCCAGGACGCCCAGCCGGCGCGTGCCCGACGTAAATGAGGTGGGATTTCTCGGCTCCCGCCAGGCGCGGGCGCAGGCGAGGGCGATCGCGACGAGCACGCACAAGAATGTCTGGGCCAGGCAGGCGTGCAGCATGGCAAAAAGGCGCCCCACACTTGTGTCCACCATCGCCACATGCATCCGGTCGAGCAGCACCCGCAGCCCGCCCACCACCGCCTGGGCCAGGACCAGCCCGACCGCGCCCACCGCCAGCCGACGCAGCCAGGCGCGCGTTTCGCTCCGCCACAACCAGACTGCCAGGGCGATGGTCAGCAGGCTCATCAGCCCCGCCGTCAGCCGGTGCGAATGCTCGGCGAATTCGCTGATATTGGTCAGCCAGCCGGCGGGATTGAGCGAGCCGTTGGAGAGCGGCCAGTCGGGGAAAATCATACCGGCGTTGATGCTGGTGGTGAACGCGCCGAGGCAGATGAGCACGAAGGCCCAGCCCACGCTCGCGCCGGCGAGCCGGGCGACGCCCGGATTGTACGCGGACGTGCGCAAAGAAGACGGAGATGCGTTCATAAGCTCCGAAACAGGATAGTAGAAGGGTTCAAAGTAATTTCGGCAAACCCTTTGACAAATAATTCTTCCCGTAAATCGGTAATTACATGAAAACTAATGGTCCTGCATGGCTTCGACTGGCTGCCGCCGGGGCGATCTTTGCGGCTCTGCTCGGGGGCTGCTCCCGTTCGTCCGGCTCCGCGTCGGCGGACGACGGCGCCAAGCACTGGTCGCTGCGCGGCCGGATTGTTTCGGTCGACGCCGCCCACCAGTCCCTGCGCGTGCAGCACGAGGAGATCAAGGGTCTCATGCCGGCCATGACCATGGATTACACGGTAAGCCCGGGCGATCTCGCCAACGCCAAGGCCGGCGAGGCCATTCGCGGCGAACTGGTGCAGGCCGCCGGCGGCGAGTTCCGCCTCGAAAAGATTTTCCCCGACGACTCGCCCGACAATGCCACCATCGGCGCCGCGGCCAATTCCCTCCGCCAGGACACGATGACGCGCGGTCCGCAGCCGTACCGGGAGGTCGGCGAAACCGCGCCGGATTTCGCCCTCTACGACCAGGACGGCCGCGTCATTCAGATGAACCGGTTCCGCGGCAAGCAGATCATGCTTAATTTCATCTACACCCGCTGCCCGATCGCCAACATGTGCCCGGCCTCGACCGCCAAGATGGCCATGACCCAGCGGCTTGCCCGCCAGGCCGGGGTCAAGAATCTCGAGCTCATCTCCATCACGATGGATCCGGAATACGACACGCCCGGGGTGCTCAAGGATTACGCCCAGGCGCGTGGCATCGACACGAGCAATTTTTCCTTCCTCACCGGTCCGACCAACGCGGTGAAGGACCTGCTCGCCCAGTTCGGGGTCATCGCCGAATTCAAGGACGGCCTGCTCAATCACACCCTGGCCACGCTGCTGATCAACGAAAACGGCACCATTGTGTGGCGCGCCGACGGCGGAACATGGGATCCGTCCGAATTCGTCGGCAAGATGAAAAAAGGACTTCCCGTGGCCGCGGACGGAACGGCCGGCACAAAATGATTTTAGAGCCATCCGTTGCTCTCACCCGCTCAGTCTGGCGGCCGCAAAAAGCATATGAGATACAAGGAATATTCTGATTTGTGCTTTCTGCGCGTCATGTGGCTATTTTGAAATTCTGGATACTTAGTGACCGTTGCTCTAACTGAAGTAACATATGAAGAAATGATTTCTACGGCCACAAAAAGCACAGAAGACACAGAATAAATTCCTGTTTTTTTGTGATTTCTGTGCCTCATGCGGCTATTCCTCCGTGCCCGTCACCTTGACCAAAAACCAGTTCCGCCAGCTCGGCCTGCTTACCTTTGGGGCCGCCGCGCTTTTCACGGTCGTCCGCCTATTGCCGACCGGCACGAACGTGCCGCACCTTAATTATGTGCCGGCGGGCAAGAGCGTCATCCAGACCTGCGACCCGAGCAATCCGCAGTTTCTGCCCGCCACCGAGGTGCAGTCGCCCGTGGCCATGACGCTCGCCACCGCCGCGCCGGCCGTCGCCGGCCAGCCCGTCCAGGCCGTGCTCATGCTCAAGACCTACGGCGACAAACCCATCGGCCCGGACGATATCGCCATTTCAAATGCCAAGAAGATTCATCTCCTCATCGTCGATCCCACGCTGACCGACTACCAGCATGTCCATCCGGAACCGGCGGACGCGCCCGGCGCCTGGTCATTCACTTTCACGCCGCACGCCGGCGGACACTACCGCTTTTTTGCCGACTTCGTACCTGTCGCCACCGGCGTCGAGCTCTACGCCTGGGCCGACCTGACCGTGGCCGGCCCGCCGGCTCCCCAGGTGGAAGGTGACATCCCGGCGCGTTCTGAGCGCGTCGGGGACGCCGCGCTCCACCCGGCATGGACGGCCGACAGCGACGGCTACCGCTTCACGCTCACGCCCGGCGCGCTACCGATCCGTGCGCGCAAAATCGAGGACCTGACGCTGACCATCGAGCGCATCGGCGGCGGGGCTGTGCCGCTCGAGGTGATCATGGATGCTTTCGCGCATCTTGTTGCCTTCGATGACCAGCGCAGCGGTTTTGGCCACATGCATCCGCTCGAGGTGGACATTACCAAGCTGCCCGACCCGGTGCATCCGACCTTGCATTTCAAACTGCAACTTCCGCGCGCCGGCCGCTATGTCATCTGGAGCCAGGTCAAGATCGCTGGAAAAGAAGTCTTCGCGCCATTTTGGTTTAATGCGGAGCCGTGACCGGCGGAACCTTGTGCTTAAGAGGTTATCGTTATGTTAAACATCTTTAGCAGGCTTTTAATTAGGGTAAACCATATGAATGGGAAAAGGCCGGCTGCTATGAATATCGAGGATGAAACGATGAGAAATGATATTTTCTTTGTATATCGATGCACGACCTCAAGAACAACTCCGGCAACAGTTGCCGTGAGAAACCAGCTTAGGCTAAGGTTGAAAAATAAAGACCAACCATAAATTTTTTGGCCGCGCAAAATGGTAAAAGGTACGCAAATACCAACCAACAATGCGATCGGTAGGGTGACCAGAAACAATATCAGAAGCGGCCCGTGAGGTTTGTTCCTTGTTATCAACCGGGCCAGCCTGATGGCTCCACATACCAGCATTGCGAGCATCAAACCCAGTAATGGTAATCCGAGTATTTCCATCGCAGGGCTTGCCGAACAGCATTGTTAATCTCAGCCCACCTCACGCGCTCAGCGCATTCGACGTATTTAGGTGTTCTTCGCCGGTGTATTTTTGGGACTGTTCGTCGGCGTGATAGCTGGAGCGGACGAGAGGACCGCTTTCGACCACGCCGAAGCCGATGGAGAGGCCGAATTTTTTCCATTCCGCAAATTCCTCCGGCGTGACCCAGCGGTCCACCGGCAGGTGCTGCATCGTCGGCCGCAGGTACTGGCCGATGGTGAGGATGTCGATCTTGTCGCCGGCGAGGTCGCGCAGGGTCTGCTCGACCTCCTCCTTTTTCTCGCCGAGGCCGAGCATGATGCCGGTCTTGACGGTGAAGCCGCGGCCCTTGGCATGGCGCAGGACGGAGCGCGAGCGGTCGTAGCGGGCCTGCACGCGCACGGGCTTTTGCAGGCGCTCGACGGTTTCGACGTTGTGGTTGAAAATGTCGGGTTTGGCGTCGAGCACGGTGTCGACGTCCGCGAGTTTGCCCTTGAAGTCGGGCACGAGCACCTCGATGGCGGTGTGGGGGTTGCGGTGGCGCACGGCGCGGACGGTGGCGGCCCAGACGGAGGCGCCGCCATCGGCGAGCTCGTCACGGGCAACGCTGGTGATGACGCAGTGGCGCAAGTTCATGCGGGCGACGGCGTCGGCCACGCGGGCGGGTTCGCCGAGGTCGAGCTCGGTCGGGCGGCCGGTTTGGACGGCGCAGAAATTGCAGGAGCGGGTGCAGATGTTGCCGAGAATCATGACGGTGGCGGTGCCGCGGGCCCAGCATTCGCCGAGGTTGGGGCACTGCGCGCTCTGGCAGACGGTGTGGAGGTGGTTGTCGTCCACCAGCCGGCGCACGGCGTTGTAGCCGGGACCGCCGGGCATCTTGGCGCGGAGCCAGGAAGGTTTGCTCGGAGAAGACATCATGATTAAAGAATTAAAATAGCACCGGCGTCGGCGCAACGGCGAGCCTGTTTTAGCGGGACGGGGCAAGCGCCTGGCGGGCAATGGCCAGGTCGCGTGCAGCGCCGGGCGCATTGGGGTCGAGGCGCAGGGCGGTCTCATATTCGCCAACGGCTTGCGCGGCCTGACCGCTGAGAAAAAGCGCGCTCGCCAGGTTGACATGAGCGGAGGCATTACCCGGTTCCAGGCGAATCGCTTCGCGAAAATGGACGATGGCGTCGGGCAGGCGGTTGGTTTCCGCCAGGATCATGCCGAGGTTGACGTGCGCGCCGGCGTGGTTGGGGTCAAGGCGGAGAACTGCTTCATATTCGGCGGCTGCCTCGGGCAGTTGCCCCGTTTGACGCAGGGCATCGCCGAGATGGTAATGGGCATTCGTGTTCTCGGGCTGATAGCGCACGGCGGCCTGAAAGTGGGGGACGGCATCGGGCAGGCGATTAAGCTCGACCAGCGTCAGACCGAACTGGTCGTGCACTTCGGCGTAATCGGGCTGAAGCCGCAGCGCCTCTTCATATTCGGCGACGGCTTCGGAGGGGCGTTTCAGCTCGGCCAAGGCGGCGCCGAGATTGTAGTGGGCGTCGGGATAGTCCCGATTCAGCCGCAGCGCTTGCTCAAACTGGGCAACGGCCTCGGGGACGCTTCCGGAGCGAAAAAGCGCATGGCCGAGATTGTTGTGCGCCACCGCGTAGTCGGGCTTGAGTCTCACCGCCGCCTGGCATTGCGCGATGGCTTCCGGCAGCCGTCCGGTTTGCACCAGCGCGATGCCGAGGTTGGTGTGCGCGTCGGCGGAATCGGGATTCAAGCGCAGGCTTTCTTTAAGATGGGTGATCGCCTCCGCCGCGCGGTGCAGGTGCAGCAGGGCATTGCCCAGATTAAGATGAATGTCGGCCGAGCCGGGGCTGAGCTGCATTGCCCGGGTGAATATCACCTCGGCATCGGTAAACTGACCCACGCCCATGAAATAACACCCGAGGTTGTTGTAGGCTCCGGCGTTGCCGGGCCGCTTGGCAATGGTGTCCTGCCAGATCGAATCGGTGCTGCGATAATCGGCGTTGCGCCGCTCGGTCAGCCAGCCCAGTGCCGCCGCCAGCGCGACGGTGATAAACAGGCTTCGCCGGCCCAGAGCGCGGTGCAAGGCGGCGGCGGCGGGGACGACCAAGGCGGCGAGGGGAAGGTACATCCGGTGCTCCACGATCATTTGCGTCGTGCCCGGCATGAGCGAAGTGGGCGCGAGGATGCCAAAAAACCACAGGCCGAAAAATCCCGCCACCGGCCGCCGCCACAACGTCGCCAGCGCCACCGCTCCCAGCGGCACCACGACGAGGGCGTAAGGCAGGGCGTCCGCGGGCTGCTTCAGCCAGAATGTTCCGTAATCGAAGATCAGCGGATGCGGCCAGGCCGAAAGCACGAGATAGCGGGTGACTGCCGGAAATTGCGTCAAGACATAATCCTTCCAGGGCACGCCGGTGCCGAGACCGATTGTGCCCCCGCGATTACCCCCCGTGCTGGCCACGAGGATGCCGAGGAAAATCCAAGTGGCGGCGAGGCCCAGATAATAATTCCGTCGTTGTCGCCACGCCGACGCCACACTTCCGGCCACAAACGCCCGGTCATAAAATAAGACCAGGAGGGGCACGGTAACCGTCACTTCCTTGCTTGCCATTCCCGCCAGGCAACAGATGACGGAAAAAACCCGCCATGGCCTCGGCGCCGCCGAGTCGAGCGAACGGACGAAGCCGTAAAAGGTCAGAAAAAAGAACAATCCCATCAACGATTCTGCACGCTGGACGACATAAGTCACCGCCTCGGTCTGAAGCGGATGCAAGGTCCAGAGGAGGGCCGCGCCAAAGGCGACCGGCGCCGCGCCGGCCCGCCATTTTTCATTCCGACTGCGGACCAGGCTCCGCCGAACGATGCCGAAGAGGGCCAGGCCGGCGGAGGCGTGAATGAGGATATTAAACACATGATAACTCCAGACGCTGGTCCCGCTTAGCGCGTAATTGAGGGCCAGCGTGAAGTTGAGCAGCGGCCGGCCGGTGACGGTTTCATTGAACGGCGGCGAAAATGTCCGCCAGAGCGGCCAAAGATGGCGGATGGTGGGATTGTCGGCGATCGCCCCGTCATCGTCGAAAAGGAAGGGCGACTGCAGCGTGTTATGGTAGGAGGCCGCGACCGCGAGCAGCAGGAACAAAGCGGCCAGCGGCACCGGCTGGCGGGACGGTGAAGGCGCGGGCAGAGGGGCGGAATTCATGCTCCGATCTCGCGGCGGAAGGAAGGCACGGGGTCATATTAGGCGGGGCGCGGCGCTTGTCAGGCGGAAGTTTTCCATTTGCGCCGGGGAAAGCGGCCGCTCACGCTTTCGCGTTTCCATGAGCGACATCCCCATTGACCTGAGCCACGACCAGCATGCGGTGCGGCGGCAAAAGCTGGCCGACCTGCGCGCGGCGGGCGCGGACCCGTTTCGCGCGAACTTCGCGCCGACGCATTTTTCCGCCGATGCGGTTAGACTCTATGTCGACGGACAGGACAACGCCGTCGCGGTCAGCGTCGCCGGGCGCCTCGTGGTCATGCGCATCCAGGGCGGCAGCGCCTTTGCCAAGATTCTTGACCAGCGCGGCCAGATCCAGCTTTACGTTAAAAAGGACGTGGTGGGCGAGGACGTTTACGCCGCCTGGAAGAAGCTCGATCTGGGCGACTTTGTCGGCGCGGAAGGAACTCTTTTCAAGACCAAGACCGGCGAGATCACGGTGCGGGTGACGCGGTTCGTGCTGGTGGCGAAATCGCTGCGGCCGCTCCCGGAAAAATGGCACGGTCTGACCGATCCCGAGCAGGTTTACCGCCAGCGTTACCTCGACCTGATCGTCAACGAGGAATCGCGCCGGCGCCTGCTGCTGCGCTCGAAAATCGTCTCGCATGTCCGGCGTTTCCTGGAGGACCGCGGCTTCCTCGAGGTCGAGACGCCGGTGCTGCAGAATGTCGCCGGCGGCGCGGCGGCCAAGCCGTTCGTCACCCACCACAACGCGCTCGGCGTGGACTTTTTCCTCCGCATCTCACTCGAACTATATCTCAAGCGGCTGTTGGTCGGCGGCTTCGACCGGGTCTTTGAAATCGGCCGCAATTTCCGGAACGAGGGCATCTCGCGGAAGCACAATCCCGAGTTCACCATGCTTGAGGTCTATCAGGCCTACGGCGACCATCGTGTCATGATGGTGCTGATCAAGGATCTCATCACCTCGCTCTGTCGCGACGTGCTCGGCACCACGAAAATCAAGCACCCGGCGAGCGGCCAGGAGATCGATTTTGGCGGGGAATGGCGGGAAAGGAATTACAAGGACCTGGTCACCGAGGCCACCGGCGATGCCGGCTGGTTCGGCCGAACCAAGGCGGAAAAAATCGCCGCGGCGGAAAAACTCGGCCTTGCGATCCATCCCGGCTGGGAGGACTTTGAAGTGACCCAGGAAATTTTCTCCAAGAAAATCGAGCCGAACCTGATCCAGCCGACCTTCGTGCTCCACCTGCCAAAGGAACTCTGCCCGCTGGCCAAGATCAACCGTGACGACCCGACGACGCTTGACGTCTTCGAACTCGTCATCGGCGGGATGGAGATCGCCCCGGCTTATTCGGAGCAGAACGATCCGGACGTGCAACGGCAGATGTTCGAAACCCAGGCCGGGGAGGAGAAGCAGAACATCGACCAGGATTTTCTTTTCGCCCTCGAGCACGGCATGCCGCCCGCCGGCGGCATGGGCGTCGGCATCGACCGCCTCTGCATCCTTCTCACCGGCGCGGAAAGCATCCGCGATGTAATCCTGTTTCCGCAGCTCCGGCCGGGCGGCGCATGAATAAAATTTGGAACGCAGAGGCCGCAGAGAATGACGGAGGTCGCGGAGGCTTTTTCCAGATTTGTCCGCTGCGTCCTCACTTTACCTCCGCGCCCTCTGTGTTCCAAATAAGCCACTGATGCCCTGGTACCTTTACCTTGCCCTGAAGCAGCTTTTCCCCAGCGGGCGGCGGTTTCCGTTCTTCACCTTCATCTCCGTGCTCGGCGTGGCGCTGGGCGTGGCCCTGCTGGTCGTCGTGACGAGCGTGATGGGCGGCTTCGGTTATGAAATCCGCCAGATGATCGTCGGCACGGAAGGCGAGGTGCAGGTCAAGGCGCAGGGAGCGATCGAGAATTATCCGGAGCTGCTCAAAAAGATTTCGGCGGTGCCCGGCGTGGCCGCCGCCACGCCGACCGCCAGCGGGGTGCTCATGGTGGAATATCACAACAAGCCGGCCTTTCCCGCCATGCGCGGCGTCGACCTCGCCACGGTGGAAAATGTGGTGCATCTCGATCACTACATCCGCGCCGGTTCGCTCGACGATCTCGACGATGATTCCGTCATCCTCAGTTCCGAGCTGGCGAGCAGCCTGGGGGTGGGAGTGGGCGACACGATCGAGGTTTATTCGCCCCTCATGATCGAGAAGCTGAAGAGCGACGAGGTGTTCCTGCCCCGGGAAGTGCGCGTGGCCGGTGTGCTCGAGATCGGGCACCAGCAACTGGACAGCAGCACGATTTACTGCACGCTGCGCCTGGCCCAGGAGCTTTACGGGCTGGGCGCGGGGGTGCATGGCATCGACGTGCGGCTGCAGCCGGGGATGAACGAGGACGAGGGGGCGGCGAGGATCAACACCGTGCTGCCTTTCGATGTGCGGGCTTTTTCCTGGGAGGATACCTTCAGCGATTTCCTCTGGGTCCTGCGACTGGAGAAAAACATGATTTTTTTCCTGCTGCTTTTCATTGTCATTGTCGCGGCATTTTCCGTCACGAGTTCGCTGCTCATTTCCGTCGTGCGCAAGACGCGGGAGATCGGCCTGCTCGGCGCGCTGGGGGCCGAGCCGCGGCAGGTCGCGGCCTGTTTCTGCGCCCAGGGCCTGTTCATCGGCGTGCTCGGCACGCTCTGCGGGCTGGGGCTTGGTGCCGTCGCACTTGTTTTTCGCAACGACGTCGTGCTCTGGGTGACACGCCTCACCCAGCGCGAGGAGGTGTTGCGACGTTTCTACAATTTCAGCGAACTGCCCTCGCACGTCGCGGGGGCTGATGTCACCCGCATCGTCGGGCTCACGATTGTGATCTCAACGCTGGCCGGCCTCCTGCCGGCGTGGCGGGCGGCGCGGCTCAAGCCGGTGGAGGCCCTGCGCAGTGAGTGACGTGCTGCTCACCGCCCGCGCCTTGGGCAAAACCTATCCGAGCGGCGACCGCCGGATCGAGGTGCTGCGCGGGGCGGACCTGGCGCTGGCGGCGGGCGAGAGCGTGAGCATCCGCGGCGAGTCGGGCTCGGGCAAGTCCACTCTGCTCAATTTGCTGGCGGGACTCGACGCACCGGACGCGGGCGAGATTTTGTGGCGGGGCGAAAAAAAGCTCACCGCCGCCCGCCGCGCGCGTTTTCTTGGCATGGTTTTCCAGGCCTTCTACCTCGTGCCGGAGCTGGACGCCCGCGCCAACGTCCTGCTGGCGGCGCGCATCCTCGGGCGGCCTGACGCCGCGGCGCGCGCCCGCGCGGCGGATCTGCTCGCCCGCGTCGGCCTGGCGGAGCGGGCACATCATCTGCCGGCGCAGCTTTCCGGCGGCGAGCGGCAGCGCGTAGCCGTGGCCCGTGCCTTGATGAACCGGCCGGCCCTGCTCCTGGCCGACGAGCCGACCGGCAACCTCGACGAGCATACCGGCGACGCGGTGATCGAGCTGTTGCTCGGCCTCTGCGCCGAGACCAAGACCGCCCTCGTGCTTGTCACCCACAATGCCGCCTACGCGCAGAAAACCGGCCGCCGGCTCCTCCTGCACGAGGGCGTGCTGCAGGAGGTTCAAGGTTCAGGGTTCAAAGTTCAAAGTTGAGGCTGAAGGTATGGCGACGTTCAAACGATTTGAAGATATCGAGGCGTGGCAGCGTGCGCGTGAGATCACTCGCAGGATCTATGCCCTCTCCAACGACGGGCCATTCCTGCGTGATCATGGTTTGCGTGACCAAGTCCGCCGTGCCGCCGTTTCGGTCATGGCTAACATCGCGGAAGGTTTTGGACGGGGCGGAAACCGCGAGTTCAGCCAATTTTTGGGGCATGCCCGCGGCTCGCTCGCGGAGTTGAAATCGCATCTTTATGTGGCGCTGGATGCCGGATTCATCGGCGAGCAAGTGCTTAACGAATTGCTTGCTCTATGCTCGCAGACCGAAGCGCAAATTAGCGGATTGATAAATTATCTCTCAACGAGTGAAAAACGCGGGCCGCGGCTGCGTGCTGCCAGCCCTTAAACCTGGAACCTTGAACCTTGAACTTATCTACGAACAGAATCCCCTGCGGCGTCGTCGGCGTCGGCTCGCTCGGCCAGCACCATGCGCGCATCTACGCCGCGCTGCCCGGCGCCGAGCTGGTCGGCGTTTTCGAGACCAACGATGCCCGCGCGGCCGAGATTTGCGCCCGGCACCAATGCCGGCGCTTCGGCAGCCTGGCGGAGCTCGGCGAGGCCTGCGCGGCGGTCTCCGTCGTCGTGCCGACCGACCGGCATGCGGAGGTCGCGCTGCCGCTGCTCGCCCAAGGCTGCCATTTGTTGATTGAAAAACCGCTCTGTGCCTCGCTGGAAGAGGCCAGCCAGGTGCTTGCCGCCGCCCAGAAACACGGCTGTCTCGTCCAGGTCGGGCATGTCGAGCACTTCAACCCGGTGATGACCTTTCTGGAAAAGGAGGCGGACCGGCCGCGCTACATCACGGCGGAGCGCCTCGCTCCTTACCAGACGCGAGGGACGGAGGTCGGGGTCGTGCTCGACCTCATGATCCATGACATCGGCATTGTCCTGGCGCTGGTGAAATCGCCCCTGGCCCGCCTCGACAGCGTGGGCATCAACGTGCTTTCCAAGACCGAGGACATCGCCAACGCCCGCCTGCAATTCGAAAACGGTTGCGTGGCGAATCTGAGCGCTAGCCGGCTGAGCCTGAAAAAAGCGCGCGAGATCCGGATCTTCCAGAACGACGCCTACCTCTCGCTCGATTTCATGAACCAAGCCGGGCATTTGATCAAAAAAAGCGACATCATCGCCTACGGCCTGAAGATGAAAATCGGCCTGGCCAAGGCGGGCGATTTCAGTTCCGTGCCGGTCCATGAAATTCCGATTGAAAAGGGCGAGCCGCTCGCGCTCGAGCTGGCGCATTTCATCGAAAGCGTGGCCCGGGCGAAGCAGCCCAAAGTCGGCGCCGCGCTGGGCAGGAGTGCGTTGGAAGTCGCCATTGCCATCACCGAGCAGATCCGCACTGCGAAAAGATAGCCAGCGCCCCCGGGGTTTTTCCACCTTCCGTTTCCCATGAGTTCGCCTCCCTCTTTTGAGCTGCCGCCGCCGCGCGCCGGCGGAGTGGACCTGTTGATCGTGGCGGGTGAGCACTCGGGCGACCAGCATGCGGCGGCGATGCTGCGGGGCGCGCTGGCCCAGCGGCCCGACTTGCGGGTGGCGGCCCTGGGCGGCCCGGAACTGGCGGGGGCGGGGGCGCAGCTGCTCTACGACCTGACCGCCTCCTCGGTGGTGGGCATCGTGGAGGTGTTGAAACATTTTTGGTTTTTCCGCATGCTCTTTCACGGGACGCTGCGCTGGATCAGCGAGCACCGGCCGGCGGCGGTCTGCTTTGTCGATTACCCGGGATTCAACCTGCGCCTGGCGGCGGAGCTGCACCGGCGCGGCCTGAGCCGGAAGGGCGGGGGAAAAATCAAGACGCTTTACTACATCAGCCCGCAGATCTGGGCCTGGAAGCCGGCCCGGCGCTTCGCCATGGCCCGTCATCTCGACGCCCTGGCGGTGATTTTCCCCTTCGAGACCCTGAGCTACGCCGACACCCCCCTGCCGGTCGAGTTCGTCGGCCATCCGTTCCTGGCGGAAACCTACGCCGCGCCCGTGCGGTACGATCCCGACGGCCCAATCCTGCTCCTCCCGGGCAGCCGGCGGCAGGCGGTGGGGCGGATTTTTCCGCGCATGTGTGCGGGCTTCCAGGCCTTTGGCGAGCGGACGGCGGTGGTGGTCTATCCCAGTGAAGAAATTGCCTCGGTCCTTCGTATTGAAAATTCAAATACAAAAATCCGGCTTCAGCCGGCGGGCGAGCCGGTCGCGGCGGCGGCGGTGCTGACGAGCAGCGGAACGATGTCGATGCATTGCGCCCTGGCCGGGATCCCGGGCGCGATCGTCTACCGGGCCAATCCCTTCACCTACCTGCTCGGCCGCCTTCTCGTCAGCGTACCCTACCTTGGCATCGGCAATCTTCTCCTCGGCGAGGCGATGTATCCCGAGTACATCCAGGGTGCGGCCAAGGCTAAGGCCCTGGCAGGGGAGTTGGCGGCCTGCGTGCATGATCCGGGCCGGCGGGAGAGGACCGCCACCCAGGCCGCGCGTTTGCGCAAAATCCTCCGCCAGGGGACGCGGGGCACCGCTGCTGACTGGCTTTTGCAACAAGTCGGGGACTAGCGTAGGGTAATTACCCTGTTTAACAGGATTTTACTTTGAGCAGAAGCGGCGATTGCCGTTAATGGGGAGTGTCCCTCGAACGCGAACAAGGGGGCATTCCCTATGACGAAAACGGCATCGGCCCACGCTGCAAAACGTTCTCGGTTGATTTTGCCGCTATCGGTCGTGGTTGGGGGCGCAGTGCTTTCGATGGGGGGGTGGTGGCTGGCGCGAGGGCAGACCCGCCGCGCCGACGCGGCATCGTTCGGACGCCAGAACGACCGGATAATTTCCATGATGAAGGACCGGCTGCTCAACGCCCAGCTGATGGCGCAAGCGGGCCAGGCGTTGTTTTACTCCAGCGATAACGTGGAACGATCGGAATGGCGCTCGTTCGCCGCCAGCATGATGCCCCTGGTGAACCGTTTTGTGGTGGGGCTCGGATACGTCGAGCGGGTGCCGCGCGCGCAATTGCCGGCTTTTGTGGCGCAAGAAAAGCTGGAGGCGCCGGCGGATTTTGTCCTGCGGACCACCGGCGACCGGCCGGACCTTTACCTCGTCCGCTATTTTGAGCCGCTGACAAAGCCGCAACGGCTCGGCTTCGACATTGCCACCGAGCCGACCCGATGCAAGGCGGCGGAACAGGCGATGCTCACCGGTGAACCCGTGCTTACGCAGCGGGTCAACCTGATGGCGGAATCCTCGCTCCGGCCGGCCTATGTCTTGTTTCTGCCCATTTACATGAAGGGCGCGCCGCCCTCCACGGCGGAGGAGCGCCACGCCCGCCTCCAGGGATGGGTCATGGTTCCGCTCCATCTCGAGAACCTGATCGATACTGGCGCCGACGCGGGCCGCGGCCCGTTCAGCTATGAAATTTACGACGGCCACAACGCGTTTTCGGCCCAGACTCTACTCTTTACTTCCGATAACGCGATGCAGGCCGCGGCCGTCCCCGAAAAAAGCGTCCACGCCAGCGAATCGCTGTTTTTCAATGACAAGTTTTTCTCTTTTCGGCATCTCGATCTTTTCGGCCAGCGCTGGACAATTGTCTTCATCTCGAAGGCGGGATCCGGTTCGACTGGAAGCGAGTCATTTGCCCCCAGCGTCTTGGCCAGTGGATTGCTTATCAGTTTTTTGATGGCCGGACTGGTCTGGTCGCTGGGGACGGCACAGGTCCGCGCCCAGGCGCTGGCGGAGATCATGACGCAGAATTTTCACCAGACCGAGGCGGAGGCGCGCAAGCTGGCGCACATCGCCAGCCGCACGAGCAACGCCGTCATCGTCGCCGACGCCGACAACAAGGTGGAATGGGTCAACCAAAGTTTCTCCCGCCTCAGCGGCTATTCCGCGCCCGAAGCCCTCGGCCGCGACGTCATGCAATTCATCGACGGCGCCGACACCGAGCCGGCGATCCTGCAAAAAATCAAGCAGGCGATCCGGGGCGAAGGGAGTTTTCGCGGTGAAATCTCGAATCGCAGCCGGGACAGCAGCGTCTACTGGGTCGACCTGGAAATCCAGACGGTGCGGGACACTACCGGCAAGCTGCTCTACAATCTCATCATCGCCACGGACATCAGCGAACGCAAGCGCGCGCAGGAGGAGCTGGCCCGCAAGGAGGCGCTCTTCCGTTTCATTTTCGATCACGTGCCGGTCGGCATCTCCTGGGTGCGGGGTCGATTTGGCGAAAAGCAGGGCGAGAGTCGCATCATCAATCCCGCCCACGCCCGCATCACCAGTGTCTCGATCGAGCGGTCCCATGATACGAGGAATTACATCGCCGTTTCCCATCCCGACGACCGGACCAAGCAGGCGGCGATGGAGAAGAAACTCTACGCCGGCGAGATCGACCAGTTCACCATCGAAAAACGGTACCTCCATCCCGACGGGCGCACCGTCTGGGCCCAGTACACGATGCACGCGTTCCGCGACCCGGTGAACAACGAGCTGCAGGAGGTCGTCACCATGGTCGACATCACCG
>DASRHD010000178.1:0-3236 GCA_035650695.1 Opitutaceae bacterium | reverse complement strand
CATGGCGGTCCCGTGCCAGCCGATCATGGTCGCGCCGATCGCGCTGGTGATGTGATCGTAGCCCGGCGCGATGTCGGTGGTGAGCGGTCCGAGGGTGTAAAACGGCGCCTCGTGGCACCAGGCGAGCTGCTTCTCCATGTTTTCCGCAATCAGGTGCATCGGCACGTGGCCGGGGCCTTCGCACATCACCTGCACGCCATGCTCCCAGGCGCGCAAGGTGAGCTCTCCCTGGGTCTTCAATTCGCCAAACTGCGCCTCATCGTTGGCATCGGCGATCGAGCCGGGCCGCAGTCCGTCGCCGATGGAGAACGACACGTCGTAAGCGGCCATGATCTCGCAGATGTCGTCCCAGTGGGTGTAGAGAAAATTCTCTTGATGATGGGCCAGGCACCATTTCGCCAGGATGGAGCCGCCGCGGCTGACAATGCCGGTCATGCGGCGGGCGGTGAAGGGGATGTAGCGCAGAAGCACGCCGGCATGGATGGTAAAGTAATCCACACCCTGCTCGGCCTGTTCGATCAGCGTGTCGCGGAAAATTTCCCAGGTGAGCTCCTCCGGCCGGCCGCCGGCCTTTTCCAGCGCCTGGTAGATCGGCACGGTACCGACCGGCACGGGACAGTTGCGCAGGATCCACTCGCGGGTCTGGTGGATGTTTTTGCCGGTGGAAAGGTCCATCAGCGTGTCGCCGCCCCATTTCACCGACCAGCGCATCTTTTCCACCTCCTCGTCGATGGAGGACGCCACGGCCGAATTGCCGATGTTGGTATTGATCTTCACCAGAAAATTCCGGCCGATGATCATCGGCTCGACCTCGGGATGGTTGATGTTTGCCGGGATGATGGCGCGGCCGCGGGCGACCTCCTCCCGCACAAATTCCGGCGTGATCTCGCGCGGGATCGCCGCGCCGAAACCCTGGCCGGGATGCTGGCGCCAAAGGGAATTGCGCGGACCCTCGGCCGTCATTTCGAGCAGTTCGCGCGCCCGTTGCAGCTTGGTGTTTTCACGGATGGCGATGAATTCCATCTCCGGCGTGATCCGCCCCTCCCGCGCGTAATGCAATTGAGTGACGCGGCGGCCGGCCTTTGCCCGCAGAACCGGCCGGCCGGTCCGGTCGAAATATTTGATCGGGTTCCGCCGGCCCTCGGCCTCGGCTTGGATGCGGTGTTTTTCGGAAAGATAACCGTCGTCCAGCGGCGAGACCGCGCGGCCGGAGGTTTCCTCGACGTCGCCACGCTCGCGAATCCAGCCGGCACGGATCGGCGGCAGGCCGCGTCCCGCCTCGCCATGAAAATCCGGATCGCCCCACGGCCCGGCGGTGTCGTAAACCCGGACCGGCTCGTTCGGCACCTCCGTGCCATTGGGCAAGCGCGTGGGCGAAAGCGCAATTTCGCGCATGGGCACGCGCAGATCGGGCCGGGAACCGGCGACATAGACGCGACGGGAAGCCGGAAACAGGCGGTGGCCGGAAGCGGCGGTGACTTCGTTGGACGATGACATAGAGCTGCGTTTAAGGGTCGCGTCCCACCCCGCCTCGGGCCCGCAAGCTCCACCGCTTCGCGGCCGGATCCTGTTTTCCCTACGGCGTGATCAGACGCATCAGGTTCGAAGGATTGGTTTGCGGATCGCGCAATCGTCTCAGCCCGGCGCCCCGAGCTCTCCTAAACGAGGTTGCCGACAAAAGGACGCCAACCGCCGGTTTTTTCAACTCAAATCATTTCTGCCCGCTCAAACCGGCACGGCGGCGTCCAGCTCGATTTCAAACTGGAGGTCCGCCCGGCAGATGTCGGCGTGCACCGCCACGACTGGCAGGCGGCCCAGCGCGCGCGCGGCGCACCATTCCGTGAACAGGCCGGCCTCGCCAGCGTGCTTGAAATAGGCCGTCGCCCGCGTCGTGTCCCCCAAGGTCATTTTCCGCGACCGCAGAATTGCCTCCACCACCGCCATCGTCTGGTCGATTTGTTTGCGCGTATCGCCGGCCCACAGCGTTTTTCCGTCAGGGGCGATGCTGGCGGTGCCGGAAATAAGCAATCGCTTCCAGCCGCCGGAGATGATTTCCATCGCCCGGCTGAAGGAGCTGCCATACGCCGGCGCCGGACCTTGCAGCGGCGATGCCACCTCCCGCACGGCCGCACGGCCACCGGTCGGAATGACCGCCCAGCCGGCAAAAGTCAGCGCCGTGCGATGCGGATTTCGGCCCCGGATCCCCGTGCTCGCCGGCACCGATCCGGAATGAAACGCCTGCCTCGCATAAAACGCGGTGCGCACGCGATTGAAGTCGCCGTACCAGGCGAGGATGTCGTCGTTATAAAACCACGTCCGGGCCAGATCGCCATAGGCAAAACCGCCGTGCTGCAACGCGTCTTGAGCCGCTTCGAAGAAATTTTGGGCCTGCTCAGGCCGCGCCGCCGTCGGGTCAGCCGGGGCCAATCCGCCGAGCAGGCAATGCCGGGCATCGTCGTCGCAGAACACCGTGCCCACCACCCGCTCGTGGCGCATGATGCGCTGCAGCGGCTCGCGCCGGTCGAGCGCGAAAACCTGGATGCCGGCCAGCACGGGATTCGCGCAACCCGCGCCTTCCACGTAGAGCACCGGCCAGTCCACCGGTCCGAGTTCGTACACCAGCAGGCCCTCAAGTTGGTCCCGCGCTGCCACGGCGCCATAAACCATCATCAGGCCGATCACCGCCTCGCACTCCCTCAACTCTTTTGCCAGATGCCGTACCACGTCCGCCAGGGTTTCGCCGGCGCGAGGAACCACCGTTATGACCCGCTCCGCGCGCGGCCGGCGCAGAGCCGTCTTTTCTGCCGTCAGAAGCGGAGGAGCGGAGGGAGATGGACTCACGCCTAACCCAGACGCTCGGGCGCGGCACCCGTTACCCCACGGCAGATAAACACCTCCGGTAGCAGGCGCCGGAATAGAGCCCATTAGCCGGTGTTGTGCTTCCGCCCGCTTTGTAGTGGGCGTGCCTTTTTTAGCGTCAAAATCATCATGTCCCGCTTCTCTCTCTTGAGAGTGTGCTCTGCCCGCGGCCAAAAAATTTCCGCCCGGTCGTTGATCGCGGCGGCGGCCTTTTTCGCCGGAAATCTCCGGGCGGATCCGTTCGACGGGCCGCCGGTCTCGCCCGCCACGAATCCCATCGACCGGTGCGTTTTTTCCCAGCTGCAAAAGCTCGGCATCGAGCCGGCGCATCTTTGCTCGGACGAGGTTTTCGTCCGCCGGGCTTTCTTGGACACGAT
>DASRHD010000177.1:0-9210 GCA_035650695.1 Opitutaceae bacterium | reverse complement strand
CCAGTCCTCGCGGCGGATGGAGCCGCCCCAGTTGCAGATGATGGTGTTGCCGTTGGACAGGCGATCCACCTCCTGAACCGTATAAAGTGGAATTCCGGGCAGGTCGTCCTTGTTGATTTCCCAGACGACCTGTCCCTGGGGATTCACTTCGCGGACATAACCATGCTGGTTGCCGCTGATCAGCGTATTGCCGTTCTTCAGCCGCACGGCAGCCCAGACCGATGGCGCATCGCAAGACCAGATTTCCTTCCAGTCCTTGTCGTACTCGATGACCTTGCCGAGGCCGAGCGCCGCGATGAGGTACGTGCCGGCCTTGGTCATGCGGATGTGGCGGAATTCGCCATGAACGCTTTTCGGATCATTCGGCGACTTGATCGGCAGCTCGTGCTCCATTTCGACCTTGCCGGTCTTGATGTTGATCAGTTCGGCTTTGGCCGGCAGGCCGTTGAGGCAGAGAAAGACTTTGTCCAGGCCGATCGGCTGGGCCGAGTGGCATTCGGCGCCTTTCGGACAATCGAATTTCCAAACAACTTTCTTGTCTGGCGTAATCTCGGCCGCGCCGGTCTTGCAGGCATACAGCACGTTGCCGTTTGAGAGCAGATGGATGTCATCGAACTCGCTCAGGTCGCCTTTCGGAAAATCGGGGGTCGGTGGAGTCTTGGTGGGGATGGAATAAGTCCAGACCACCTTGCCGCCACGAACGAGAAAGATCGTCTGTACCGTCACGCCGGGGCGGACATCCCATTCGCCGGTGTAGAGAAAATCATGCTGGGCGAGCCCCCGGCCCGGGAGCGAGCCGGGGGCCGGAGCCGGAGCGCGTGCGGGCGGCGGTGGCACGCGTGGTTTCTGCGCGGGAGCGAGCGCCTGGGCCGGTGTCGGCACCGCTGCGGAAGTCGCACTGGCCGGATCAGCTTTCAATGCCGCGGCGGCACCGATGCTCAAGCATACCATGAGAGAACAGCGAAGGTTCATGGGGATTTTTTTCGTTCGAAACGTTGGGGTGCAAAGGCCGTCAGAAGTCCGCGCCTTTTCAGGGAGGCATCACCCAACACCAACAACACGCCTTCGCCAATCCAAAATCATCCGCCGCCCGGCGCACCCGGCTTGGCGCGTCGGCCCTCGCTGCGCAACAGCCAGCCAAGCATGAGGAGAAGAACGATGTTGCGCGCCAAAGCGAAAGACAGCGGCAGGGCGCTGGCCGCGCCGAAGCAGCCGCAGGTGATGTCGAGGTGGCGCAACAAGGCCGAGACCACCGCGCCCGTGAAAATGACCGTCATCGCGAGCAACAAAATCAACGCACTCCGGCGAAAATGACACGAAGCGATCATCGCGAGGCCGCAGATGATTTCCAGCCAGGGCAGGTAGAGCGCGAGCGGGGCAAGCGCGAAGTATGGCAACAAGCGGTAATGATCGATGTCCGCCGCGAAATTCGCCGGATCGAGCGCCTTGAGCACGCCCGCGACGACAAAAAGGGCGCCGAGAAAAATCCGCAGCACGCGTGCGAGCATGTTCATGGCTTTTGGGCCCCCAGCCACGCGTTCCAGCCGCCCTGCAGCACGTAGATACCATCGATCTGCAGCTCGCGATGCAGGCGCAAAGCCACTTCATGGCTCGCATCGCACTCCTGGCTGTTGCAATAAACCACCACGCTCGTCCCCGGCTGCCAGGCTTGGACGAAGTTCGGCAGTGATTCCTCCCAATGGCTTTGATCGAGCGAGATCGCGCCGGGGACGTGGCGCTGCCGGTATTCCTCCTCCCGCCGCGCATCGACCCAGATGACCGGAGACGGCAGCCGCTGCGCGTCGGCCAGGGTAATTTCAGCCACGGCCGGACGTCTCCAGCCCCACGCCGGCCGCTTCGGATGAATCCAGGCGGCGAGCAATGCCGGCACCACCGCGAGCACCATCAGCAAGGCGATCTGACGAAAGGTCTTCATGCCGGCGGGGTTGGCTTCATCGTGCATCATCGTTTCAAAATAGCTTCTCGCCAGAAAACCGAAAGCGGCAAATTTTCCATAGGCGAACCAACACGATCCCAGGCAAAATTATGTCACCCATTCTTCAAAACCATTACGTTCTCGCCGTCCACGATGTTCGTAAGTCCGCAGATTTCTACGTGAGGATGCTCGGTTTCCGTGTGGTTCGCGAGCCACCGGGCTGGATCTTCGTCGCGAAAGATTCCTGCATGATCATGCTTGGCGAGTGCCCGAACGACCTGCCGGCAAGCGAGCTTGGTTGCCACAGTTACTTCGCGTACCTCCGCGTGGCCGATGCGGACAGTTATTACGAGCATTTAAAAGCGGAGGGAGCCGAATTGCTGTCGCCGATCGAAGACAAGCCTTGGGGGATGAGACAGTTTGCGGTGCGCTCGCCGGATGGCCATCGCCTCAACATCGGTCACGTCTTGCATCCTTAACGTCGGCAGGCCGAGACTCATGCGCCCCCTGCGATTCCGGTCGGTGATCGAGATCAATGGCATCAATCCCTACGTGCTCGTCAGCGCGGAGCGCGCCGCGCGTCTCCGCCCGGGCTGGCGCCGACCGCTGCCGGTTCGCGTCCGCGTCAATGGCGAACCGAAAGTTCCCTGGCGCATCAACCTCATGCCGGTGGGCGATGGCGGCTTTTATCTTTATCTGCACGGCGCCGTGCGCAAGACGTCGAAAACAAAAGTGGGTGATGCCGTCACGGTGGAATTGGAATTCGACGACGGCTATCGCGGCGGCCCGGCGCATCCCATGCCGGCATGGTTTCGCCAGGCGCTCGAACAGAATCGTTCGGCCAAGCAGGCATGGAGCGAACTGATTCCCAGCCGGAAAAAGGAGATTTTGCGCTATTTTGCCGGATTGAAATCAGCCGAAACTCAGGCGCGAAATTTGCAGCGCGCAATCCACGTTCTCGGCGGCGGCAAGGCACGATTCATGGGACGGTCGTGGAATGAGTGTTAAGGGACGCCCTGCAATCAAGCATTAGGTCTTAGAAAAACTCCATCTGTCGGGGACGGGCGGCGGACGGAGCCGCTTCTTTTTGGCGGTCGAGCAGGTTTTCGGCGATGTCAGCGAGGAAGGGCGAAGGCTGGCGGTCGCGCACCTCGCCCTGCCAGTGGCGGCGGCGGGCGTGGGTAAGAAACAGACGGTCGCGGGCGCGTGTGAGGCCGACGAAAAACAGCCGCCGCTCCTCCGCCACATCAACTTCGCCATCGTCAAAACTGAAGCGATGCGGCAGCAGGCCGTCCTCACAGCCGACGAGGAAGACAACCCGAAACTCGAGGCCCTTGGCCGCGTGCAGCGTAAGCAGCGAGACGCGCTCGGCCCGCGGATCATGCAGGTCCACGTCGACGCCGAGGGCAAGTTCGCTGGCAAAGGCGTCGAGATTGGCGCCGTGTTTTTCCGCCAGCGAACGGAGCGCGTCGGCAATGGGACGGAGATCGGCATCGGGATTTTCCGCCGCGGCCAACGTCGCCGCGGCCGAGGCAAGACGCTCCGTCAGCGGTGCGTCCGGCGAGAGAGATTTTATTTTATCGAGCAGCGCCTTCACGGCGGCATGCGCGGCCAGCGGCGTGTGGGCGCGTTTTTGAAAAGGGATGCCGGAGCGGGCGAGCGCCTCGATCAGCGGCGGCGTTAACGCGTCGGTGCGGTAGAGGATGGCAAAATCGTTGAAGGCATGGCGGCCGTCCCCCGCACCGCCCGCCCGGCCGGTGTCGAGGGAGGTCAGACTTGTGCCGCCAACCAGCCGCTCGATGGTGGCGACAATGAATTCAGCCTCGGCGCGCTCGGTTGCGCATTCACGCAGGGCGACACGGGCGGCGCCGGCGCTTTGCGCGCGCAACACCCGCTGGCGCACCAGCGTGCCCGGCGCCACGGCTTGCAACGCCACCTCGACGATGGCCCGCGTGGAGCGGTAGTTGCGGGTGAGCGAGACGAGACGCGCCGCCGGCCAGTTTTCTTGAAATTCCTGGAAAAAGCGCACGTCCGTGCCGCGGAAGCCGTAGATGGCCTGGTCGGGATCGCCGATGGCACAGAGACTCGATCCGCCCTGCGCGAGCAACTGGACCAATCGGAACTGGCGCGCATCGAGATCCTGGTATTCGTCGATGCAGATATGCGGCCAGCGGGTGGCGCAGCGCGCGGCCAGGGCGGCGTCGCCTTCGAGCTGGCCGACGGCCAGCGCGATCAGGTCGTCAAAGGTAACCAGGCCTCGCTTCCGCAGTGCCGGCAAGAAATCCATCGGCCAGGATGCGGGCGCGACGGCGAACTTGCGAACGGCGGCGGCAGTCAGGCCGAGAATTTCGCGAGCGAGCGCGAGCAGCTCGATTTCGCCGACGACGCGCAACGCCGCGCCCAAACCGAGCCTATTTTCCTGCTCGCGCAGAATCGTCAGACCGAGAGAGTGAAAGGTCGTGACCCACACGGGGGCGCCGCGGCCATCAGGTAGAAGCTGCGCCAGGCGTTCGCGCATTTCGCCGGCGGCCCGCCGGGTGAAAGTGATGGCCAGGCAATTTTCCGGCGCGACTCCGTGATTGACGATGAGATGGGCCAACCGGTGCGTGAGCGTGCGGGTTTTGCCCGTGCCCGGCCCGGCGATGATGAGCAGAGGACCGGCGACGATTTCCGCGGCGGCGCGCTGATCGGGATCGAGCCCGGCGAGGATGGGAAATGATTGAACCGCGGAGGGCACGGAGGAATCGGAAGCAATTTCAGCAGCCGATTCTGACACCATATTTTTCTCCGCGTCCTTTGCGCTCTCTGCGGTTAATTGCTTTTTTGGCTTCAGATTTTTTGGTTTTGCCGCCGCAGGCAGGTCAAACAACAGGCTGACCGACTTGGTGTTTTCCAATTCGCCCGCCTGGAAGAGGCGGATGACGCCATATTCGCCGTCGTAACCGCCCTCCCGGGCGACCTCGCCGGCGCGCATGCGGCGGAGACCCTCGACGAGCAGCGGCGAGGCCACGCGGCCGATCTCGTCGAGCGGAAGCTCGCCAAGGATGGCGAGTTCCGGGCCGAGGCGGGCCAGGAGCGTCTCGTAGCTCGCCGCCACTTTTTTGCTGGCTGCGCCGGCCTGGTGGAGCTCACCGAGCACCTCGGGGAGCGGGACAAAATTTGCGAAAGGCGCGGCGCCGGCGGGCGGTGTTCCCTCCGAGCGGTCGGCCAGTTCGCTCACCCGGTTGAGCACGCCAATGGTGAGCGGCTGGCCGCAGACCGGGCATTTGTTGCCGAGGCGGCGCGATTCCTCCGGCTCGCAACGAAAATTGCAGGCGCGGTGACCGTCGAGGTGGTACTTGCCCTCCTCCGGGAAAAATTCGACCGTGCCGCCATAACCGGCGCCGGTTTCGAGCGCGCGCTTCATCGCAAAATAATCGAGGTCGCAGTCAAACCGACAGGCCTCGCGGCCGAGCTTGCCGGGCGAGTGCGCGTCGGAATTGGAGACGAGCCGACAGCGGTCAAGCTGTGACAGGCGCCAGTTCATCGGCGGATCGGAGGAGAGGCCGGTCTCGAGCGCAAAGATGTGCGGGGCAAGATCGCCATAACACTCTTCCAGCGTGTCGCAGCCGGACTTGGAGCCGAAAACCGAGAACCACGGCGTCCAGATGTGCGCCGGAATAAGGTAACAGTGTTCGCCGGCGCTGAGACAGATTTCAAGCAAGTCGCGCGAGTTGAGGCCGAGGATAGGCCGTCCGTCGGCGTTGAGGTTTCCGATGCGGGCGAGGCAGGCGGTCATGCGTTCCGCACCGGCGAGATCGGGCGCGTAGAGCAAGTGGTGGACCTTGCGGACCTTCTCGCCCTGCTTGTAAATGGTGGAAATTTCCACCTCGAGATGGAAACGCACGGGCGCGGACGCGGCGGCGCAGGGGCCGAGCTCGGCGTTGACCGCGGCCTCAAGATCGTCGCGCAGGCGAAAGAGGCCGGGCTCGGCGGGAATGAGTTCGTCCTTAATTGCGGCCATCCAGGCGGGATGGGTGAAGTCGCCCGTGCCGACGACGGTGATGCCCTTTTTCTTCGCCCAGAGCGCGAGGTGAAAAAAATCAAGATCGCCGCTGGTGGCGCGGGAATACTTGGAGTGGATGTGCAGATCGGCGTAGAAACGCATCGCAGAACAGAAGCATGAAACACGGTCCGCCGACCTGCAATCCCGCGAAGCGAACGAAAGGCACGATTTTCCCGGGAAATCTTCCACGCCTCGCCGCGGAGACAGCCCGATGAGCGCGGGACGCCCGTGCGTGGTACGGTGCGGCACCATGACTGCAAAATCATCCCTTTCCGATGCCCCGACCATGCCCGCGGTGGCGCCGCGCGATCGCGAGCCAAAACCGCCTTTTCCTCCGCAGCACCAAGAACAGCCCGGCCGGGAGGCCCGGCTGAACGTCCGGCCGCGTTTTCAAGCCGAGGAATATCACGCGGCGGGTAAGCTCAAAGGCCGCGCCGCCCTCATCACCGGAGGCGATTCCGGCATCGGCCGCGCGGTGGCCGTGCTTTTCGCCCGCGAGGGGGCGGACATCGCCATCAATTACCTGGCGGAGGAACAGGAAGACGCCGAGGAGACCCGGCGGGTGGTGGAAAAGGCGGGGCGGAAGTGCGTCCTCATCCCCGGCGATTTGCGCGAACGCGACTTCTGCGACCAATTGATCCAGCAGACGGTGGAGAAACTGGGCCATCTGGAAATCCTAGTGTCGAACGCCGCCCATCAGAGCGGCAAAAGCGACCTGGAAGAGCTTTCCGATGAGGAGCTCGAGCACACGTTTCAAACCAACGTTTTTGCCTGCTTCCGCCTGGTGCGCGCCGCCCTGCCCCATCTGCCGGCGGGCGCCGCCATTGTCATTACGACTTCCGAGACCGGTATTTTCGGTTCAAAAAATCTGCCGGATTATTCGTCGACCAAGGGCGCGCTCAACGCCCTGACCAAGGCCCTGGCGATGAAGCTGCTCGAGAAGGGCATTCGGGTCAATGCGGTTGCTCCCGGCCCGGTCTGGACGCCGCTCAACCCGTCGGACCCGGGTTCCAGCGCCGAGGACGTTTCGAAATTCGGACAGAAGTCGCCGATGGGCCGTCCGGCCCAGCCGGAAGAGCTGGCTCCGGCCTATGTGTTCCTCGCCTCCAACGCCGATTCCTCCTACATCACCGGTTCGGTCCTGCAGGTCATGGGCGGTGAAACCACCGGCGGCTAGGTGCATGAGGTGCGTTATTCGCCGATGATTTTTACCAACACGCGCTTCCGACGGCGGCCGTCGAATTCGCCGTAAAAAATCTGCTCCCATGGACCGAAGTCGAGTTTGCCTGCGGTCACAGCGACCACAACCTCGCGGCCCATGACGGTGCGCTTGAGGTGGGCGTCGGCATTGTCCTCGCCGGTGTTGTGAGCGTACTGCGCATACGGTTTTTCCGGCGCGAGTTTTTCCAACCATTTTTCGAAGTCGGCGTGCAGCCCGCGCTCGTCGTCGTTAATAAAGACCGAGGCGCTGATGTGCATGGCGTTGACCAGGCAGAGGCCTTCGCGGATGCCGCTTTCGCGCAAGGCCTCGGCAACCTGCGGCGTGATGTTGAGGAAGGCGCGCCGCGCCGGGACCTCGAACCAGAGTTCCTTGCGGTGAGATTTCATCGCCGCCATCGTTTTCCGCCTCGGCTCCCGCCGCAAGCACGCTTCCGGGCCGCCCCGTCGGAGCCAGCCAAAGCTTGCCCGCCCCACTCCCACCTGCAACCTTTGCCGGCAACTAGCATCCTTTCTTCCATGCGCTTTCCCTCCAAGCTCGCCCTTATTCTTGCCGCCGTTGGCGCGACCATGACCATTGCCCGCGCCGACCGCACGCGCGACGTGATCGTTTATTCTTATGTCACGGAGGCGGGGCAGAAGTTGACTCCGCCCACGGCCGACCACCCCGCCACCTATCTCCTGATTCCGGGCAGTTACGTGGAGGCAGGCGACAAGGTCGCGGGCGAAAAAACCATCGCCCGGGAAAAGGTGGATCAATTTGTCCGGAATGCCCTGGCGGCGGCGAATTATCGCGGTGTCAACCGAAAGGCGATGGGTATATTCCACGGCGAACTCACCGGCAACTTTCCCAAAAATTACGACCCGGCACGGGACGACTCCAGGGACCTTGATTACATCATCGTCTATCACTGGGGCTACCAAAATCCCGAGGTGGTCGACCTCGGCAGCGATATGAGCGACGAAAGCCAGGCCGCCAACCGGCTGGTTTTCAACCAGGCGCAGATGATCGCGCTGGTGGCGGGCGCCAGCTTCGACAAGCTCACTCCCGGCTTCTCTGATTACAACGACGTCATCCAGGCGGCGAATGAGAACCGCTACCTGGTGGTCATTTCCGCCTTCAGCCCGGCCGCCTATTTCAATCACCAGCGCGAAAAGAAGCTCCTTTGGCGCGCCCAAATGAGCCTCAGCTCCGACGGCACCACGCAAGAGGAGTCCATGCCCGCCTTGGTCAGCGCCAGCGTGCCTTATCTCGGCCGCGCGACCGATATGCCGCAGCGGGTCAATGAAAGCCTCGACCGGCCTTCCCAGGTCATCATCGGTTCGCCGGAGGTAAAAGAGTATCTTCCGTCCGCCGCTGAGCCAAAGGGCAAATAGCGTCCGGCCGGGCCAGAAGTTGTCCCAGCTTCATGCGTTTTTCCGTCCACTTCATCACCGTCCTGCTCTTTTGCGGCGCCAGCACGGTCGCCGCCCGCGAGCGCTCGCGCGACGTTATCGTCTATTCCTACGTCACCGAGGCGGGAAAAAAAATGATTCCGCCGACCGCGGACCATCCGGCCAGCTGTCTGCTTGTTGCCGGCGGTTACCGGGAAGAGGGCGAACTTGTCGCGGGTGAAAAACCCCCGCCCGCCGACAAGGTCGATCAGCTTGTTCGCCAAGCCCTCGCAGCCGCCAACTACCGAGGCCTGACGAAGGATTCGAAAGAGATTGATTACATCATTGTCTACCACTGGGGCTACATGAACCCCGAAATGGTGGAGAACGGCGGCAATACCATTATTTTCAACCAGGCGAACATGCTCGCCCTCGTGGCCGGCGCGAGCTTTGACCGGATGAACCCGGGGTTTTCCGACTATAATGACACCATTCAGGCGATGGAGGAGGACCGCTACTTCCTGGTCATCTCCGCCTACAGCCCGGGTGCCTACTTCAAGCACAATCGTCAAAAGAAGCTGCTTTGGCGCGCCCAAATGAGTCTTCACTCCCTCGGAACGGACCAGACCGAGTCCTT
>DASRHD010000176.1:0-5053 GCA_035650695.1 Opitutaceae bacterium | reverse complement strand
CGGCATGGGCGGCGGCGCCGCGTCGACCAAGGCGATCTACGGTTATGTCTCGCATATTATTGCCGCCGCCGGCCCCATCGGCGGCATCGTGGCCTTCGACATCACCGCCACGATCACGAACGATGACTCCAGCGCGACAGGCGTGGGCCTGCCCGGTCACAATTCCCACGGCGAAAGCCTGGTGGCCGGTTCGACGCCGGTGCCTTATCGGGGACCGCTCGTCTCTCCGGTCCTGGTTGCGGACTTCGCCGTCGCCTCGCCTACGCTCTTCCCGCCCGGTCCGGTGGCAAACACGCCTTATGTGGTGTCGCCGGGTCCGCGCATCGTGGCTATCGGCAACAGCATGAAGGCATGGTATTGTTTCAACAACACCGTGCCCGTCGGTGGCTATTACGTGCCGGGCTGGCTGTTTCCCACCATCAATCCGGGCGCGTCGGCCACGCAGGTGCTTCATTTCGAGGTTCTCGACGGCGGCCTGCTGGCCAGCGATCCGCGCAATGCCGCGATCATGCAATCGTACGTCAGCCACAGCGACATTCTCTCCAGCCGCACGACTTCGCTCAAAGTCTCCCATTGGGTCGGAGCCCTGCTGCCCGATACCAGTGCATCGTATCTATCCATTCCGGAATCGAGCGACGTCGAGGTTTTTCACGACATCATCCCCGTACCCTGATTGTCCCGCCAGCTCGATTTGGCCCCAGAGCCTGCCGCGTTCCGCGGCAGGCTTTTTGGTCTCGCACCCGCCCCACGGAAAAAACCGCGGTTCCGCGCATTTTCCCGTTGCCGCGGCCGGCAAACTGCCTCACGGGAAAAGGGCGTGGTTCCCGACACCGATTACCGCATCAAGCTCCAGGTCTTTGAAGGCCCGCTTGACCTCCTGCTTTTTCTCATCCGCAAGAACGAGCTCGATATCTATGACATCCCCATCGAGGCGGTGACCCGCCAGTATCTCGACGCCCTCCGGGCCATGCAGGAGCTCGACCTCGATCTCGCCGGCGAATTTTTCGTCATGGCGGCGACGCTGATGGAAATCAAAAGCCGCATGCTCCTGCCCCGCGGCCTCGCCGCGGTCGATCCCAACGCGGCCGATGATGAAATCGATCCGCGCTGGGAGCTGGTCCATCAGCTGCTCGAATACAAAAAATTCAAGGAGGCCGCGGCCCGCCTCGGCCAGCTCTCGGTCGAACGGCAGAACCTGCTCGAGCGCTACGTCTCGGCCCTCGCCGCCGACCCGCTCGAGCGCCCGCTGAAAAACGTCGACCGCATCGAGCTCTGGAATGTCTTTAACATCGTCCTGCGCCGCCTCGCCGAAAAACTTGTCGTCGGCGAGATTCACGACGAGCAGGTCACGGTGGCCGACCAGATGGAAATGCTGCTCGCCCGCCTCGAGACCGAGCGCGAGTTCGTCTTCTCGCAACTCTTCAGCGGCAAGGTCTCGCTCCGCACCCTCATCGCCACCTTTCTTGCCGTGCTCGAATTGACCCGGCTGAAAAAGCTTCGATTGCGCCAGGACGAATCGTTTGCCGACATCGTTTGCCGGGCGGTGGAGGAAAACGCACTTGCATCTGCCGCCGGTCCGAGCACCGTTCCGGCGTGAAGAAAAAACCTGCCGGCAAAAAGAAAACGCGACGCGATGCCGCGCTTCTGGGCGTCGGCTTGGACAACGATGACGGCCACAAGCGCGTCACCACCGGCGAACACTTTGCCATTCTCGGCGGCTCGGCCGAAACCCACGAGAAGATGACCGAAACCGTGGTCAAGACCTTCGAAGAGCTCAAGCGCCGCCGGAAGCGCCTGGCCAGCGTCGAGCCCGAGGAACTGGCGGAAATCATGCACAAGTCGGCGCCGCGGTGAGCCGCCGCTTGACGAATGGGCAATTGTGGGAAACTTACACCTTCATATGTCCGACAAAATCGCTCAACTCACCGACAGCAATTTCAAGAGCACCATCAGCTCGGCCACCGCGCCCGTCCTCGTGGATTTCTGGGCGCCCTGGTGCGGACCGTGCAAGGCCATCGCCCCCATTCTCGATGAGCTCGCTGCCGAGCTCGACGGCAAGGTGCAGATCGCCAAGGTCAACGTCGATGACAACAACGAAATCGCCGCCGAATACGGCGTCCGGGCCATTCCCACCATGCTTCTTTTCAAGGGCGGACGGATGGTTGAGCAGATCGTCGGCCTCCTGCCCAAGCCGGCCCTGAAGGAAAAATTGCTCGCCAAGATCTGACCGCGGCTTGCGCCCTCAAAGCGCCAGCCCGATCGCCAGCAGAAAGGCGTAGAACGCAAGATAGCGCCCGGCCGCGCCGAGCAGCGAAATCAGCTCGGCCGGATTCCTCGCTACGGCGAGCCGGCGGATCTGGCTGACCGCGATCATTGCCCCGAGTAGGACGGCGGGCAGCAGCCACCCCAGCCGCAGCCCCAGGCGCTGAGCCAGCAGCGGCAGGGTGGCCAGAGCGATCGCGTGAGCCGCCGTAAACTGCGCGCGCGCAAATTTTTTTCCCAGCCGCACCACCAACGTGCGCTTGCCGGCCTTCGCGTCCGTCTCGGCGTCGCGATAGTTGTTGACGAGAAGAATGTTGACCGCGAGCGCGCCCACCGCCGTGCCGGTGAGGATCGCCTCGGCGCTGATATATCCGGCCTGGACAAAGAAAGTCGCGTCGACCGCGACAAGCCCGAAAAAAATAAAGACGAAAATGTCCCCCAGCCCATGGTAGCCGAGAGGGAACGGTCCGCCGGTATAGGCCAGACCGCAGGCGATGCTGACCACGCCGATGCCGAGCAGCGGCCAGCCGCCGTAACGCAGCAGCGTCAGGCCGAGGGCGAACGCGGCGGCAAACGTCACCCCCATCGCCACCCGCATCGTCGCCGGCGCAATCAGGCCTGCCGCCACCGCCCGGCGCGGACCGACCCGCTCCGCCGTGTCCGCTCCTTTGACGAAGTCATAGTAATCATTGGCAAAATTGGTGCCGATCTGCACGAGCAGGGCGAAGCCGAGGCAGGCCGCCGCCGCCGGCGCATGGAAGGCGCCCGCGTGCCAGGCCAGGGCCGAGCCAGCCAGGACGGGTGCGACCGCAGCCGGCAGCGTGCGCGGACGCGCCGCGGCGATCCAGATCTGGAGCGGTGAAGGCATGTCCGGCATGGTTGCGATGGGTTTTGCACCACCGCGACACGGAGAGCACGGAGAAAATCAAATCATCCTCCGCCGCGGATGCTTCCCGGCGTCTGGTGGTTAAGCCCGTCCCTTACAATCCGCCCATTTCGACGAACGCCTCCGGTGCCGGCTCATGCCCGTCGCTGTACAGGATCATCCCCGCCGCGACCGTGGCATTGGTCAGCTCATCGATCAGAATCAGGCTGCCGGTGTTGCGGTTGCGCTTGTAGGCGTCGAAAAAAAGCGGCTTGGCCGTGCGCAGGTGGACGCGGCCGATGTCATTCATACCGATTTCCCGATCACCCTCCACGCGATGGAGGGAGTTGATATTGACCTTGTAGCGAACCTCCTTGACCGCGCATTTCACCTCATTGGTGGTGTGACGGAGGATGTATTTGCCGCCCGGCTGAAGTTTTTTCTCCGAAAACCAGCAGATCATGGCCTCGATGTCCTGGGAAGACTGGGGCTGGTTGTTCGGTTTCACGATCATCGCTCCCCGGCTGATATCGATCTCGTCGGCCAACGTCATCGTCACCGACATGGGGGAGAAGACCTCGGATGCCGCTTCGCCGTGGACGTGCAGGCCGGTGATCCGGGTGCTGAATCCGCTCGGCAGGGCCAGAATCTGATCGCCAACCCTGAACACCCCGCCGGCCACCCGGCCGGCGAAACCGCGAAAATCGTGAAAGGCATCGCTGTTTGGCCGGATCACGGTCTGGACGGGAAAACGCGGGTCGACGTGGTTGGCATCGCTCCCGATATAAACCGTCTCGAGCAGATAAAGCAGCGAGCCGCCCTCATACCATGGCATGTTGGCGGACTTCTCCACCACGTTGTCGCCGTGCAGCGCGCTGATCGGAATGAACTTGATGTCGGCGACCTCCAGACGGGAGGCAAAATCGGAAAATTTCGCCACAATTTCGTCGAACACCTCCTGCTTGTACCCGACCAGGTCCATCTTGTTTACGCAAAGGACGAGGTGCGGAATGCGCAGGAGCGACGCGATGAAGGAATGGCGGCAGGTCTGTTCGACAATGCCGTTGCGTGCGTCCACCAGCACGATGGCGAGGTTGGCGGTGGAGGCGCCGGTGACCATGTTGCGCGTGTACTGGATGTGTCCGGGGGTGTCGGCGATGATGAATTTGCGCCGGGGCGTGGCGAAATAACGGTAGGCCACGTCGATGGTGATGCCCTGCTCGCGCTCGGCCCGCAGTCCATCGGTCAGGAGCGCAAGGTTGAGGTTCTCCTCGCCGCGCTGCTCGGTCGCGCGTTCAAGGGCCGCCAGCTGGTCCTCGAAAATCGCCTTCGAGTCGTAGAGGAGCCGGCCGATGAGCGTGCTCTTGCCGTCGTCCACGCTGCCCGCCGTGGTGAAGCGGAGCAGGTCCATGTTGAGATAATTTGTCGTCTCGGTGGTGGCGGTCATGTCAGAAATATCCGGCCTTCTTCCGATCTTCCATTGCCGTTTCGGAACGGCGGTCGTCGGCGCGGGCGCCCCGCTCGGTCACGCGGGCCGAGGCGACCTCCTGGATGATTTCGCCCAGGGTGGCGGCGGCCGACTCGACCGCGCCGGTGCAAGTGGCGTCGCCCACGGTGCGGAACCGCACGCGCTTTTTCTCGTAGCGCTCGCCGTTGACCAGTGTGATGAAGGGCGACCTGGCCAGCAGCACGCCGCCGCGGTTCACAATCTCCCGTTCGTGCGTGAAATAAATCGACGGAATGGCGAGATTTTCCTTCGCAATGTACTGCCAGACGTCCATTTCCGTCCAGTTGGAAAGCGGAAAGACCCGGAAATGTTCGCCGTGCTGCTTGCGACCGTTGAAGAGATTCCACAGCTCCGGGCGCTGATTTTTCGGATCCCACTGGCCGAATTCGTCGCGGTGGGAAAAGAATCTTTCCTTGGCC
>DASRHD010000175.1:0-9255 GCA_035650695.1 Opitutaceae bacterium | reverse complement strand
CGAGCCCAGTCCGGTTTGGTAATCGATATCGGCCTTAATGTGCCGAATTTTCGTCGAATCGTTGCTGCCGGTGAGCTTATACAATATGAAAAACGTCTCGCCGCAGGCATAGTGGTCGCAGAACGTGTCCGTGTCGGAGCCGTTGAGGGTATAGCTATAATGCGTGGCCCACGTGGAGGCGTAGTTGAAATACTTCTGATTTCCGTCCATCTCGAAAAGCGCGAGATAGCCGTTCATCAGGGTGGAACCCGTCCAATTGTGCGATGCCACGCCGGGCAGCCAGGGATCATGGGCAATCCAGTAATCAGCCACTTTGCCGGCCTCGGCCAAAACGGTGGCCTGCGAAGGAAGAGTCTGTGCGGCGGCGGTGAAGACGAAAGAACCGGTCAGTGCGGCGGCCGCAACTGAACGAAGAATGGAGGTAGACATCTTGGGGATAATTAAGATTAGGGTGCCGGACGGGCGGAGCGGCATGCGGTGGGGTGCCCGCATGCCGCTCGCAACAGGTTACTGGCCTGTGAAGGTGAACTTGTCGGCGGAGAGAATGTAGCTGCTGGAGGCGGAATTCTTGCCCGTCACAGTCAGACGCACGTCGTGGCTGCCGGTCGTGCCGAAGGTCACGTTGCCGAACGTGGTGGTCGGATAGGTCTGGCCCGAGGAGTACTGATCCAGGACGGAGCCGAGGTTGGTGCCGTCGACCGAGAGCTGGAGCCGGCCGCGGTTGTTGTTACCCTTCCATTCCATCTTCAGCTGGTAGGTGCCGGCAGGAATGTTCGGCACGGTGAAGTCGATGTGGTCGCCGACGCTGTTGCCGGCGAGTTCCACCCACTTGCCGCCCGAAGAGTTGGCATCGGTCTGGACCGAGGTGGTCGCGCCGGAGCCGGTGTAGCTCAGGCTCTCGGCCTCGAAGTTGAGGGTCGGGGGCGGAGCGCCGATGGTGTAGGCGCCGCTCGTCACCGTGCTGTCGGCAAAGCCGGCTTCAAAGGCGATGGCCTTGAGCGTGACGTTGGTGCTGATGCTGACTGGACCGGAGTAGAGCGTGCCGGCGGTCTCGCTCGGCGTGCTGCCGTCCGTCGTGTAACGGATCGAAGCGCCGCTCGTGGCCGAGGTGATGGTCACGCTCTGGGCCGTGGCGTAGCTGCCCGCGGCGGGACTGAAGATCGGGGCCGCAGCCTGGGTCTGCGAAATCGTGTAAGTTCCGCTGGCCACTGCGCTGTCGTTGAATCCAGCTTCGAAGCCCATGGCCTTGAGCATGGTCGTGGAACTGATGGTCACCGGACCGGAGTAGAGTGTGCCGGCGGTCTCGCTCGGCGTGCTGCCGTCGGTGGTGTAGCGGATCGAGGCACCGGCGGTGATCGTGCTGATTGCCACGGTCTGCGTGCTGGCATAGGTGCCGGCCACCGGGCTGAAGGTCGGCGTGCCCACGGTCGGCGGAACGTTGCCGAGGCTCCAAGCCGTCAGATTGGCGGCGCCGCTGCCGAAACCGCCGGCCGGCCCGTCGGCCATATAAAGGATGCCGTTGGCCAGGATCGGGCTGGTCCAATGGAACTGATCGACCGCGCCCGACCAGAGAACGGTGCCGGTCGTCGGGTCCATGGCGTTGATTTGATGGGGCGATTCGGCGCTGGTGTGCTCGCCGCCGCCGGTCGCGGCGTAGAGAACATTATTCGCGACAAAGGCGGAGGTGTTGAAATGAACGCTGGTGAAAACATTCGACCAAGCGAGGACCAGGCTGGGGTTGCCCGAGGCGTCGATCACGACCTTGAAGCCGGCAATGCCGTTGTGGCCGGGAGTAAAGGCCCAGACCTGACCGTCCGCCGGGTTGGTCCAGATGCAGACTTCCGAGCGCATCATGCTCATGGCGGGGAAGGAATAGAAGAACAGCTCGCCGCCGAGATGGCCGGGACCGCCCTGCCCGCTCATATTGGCCAGGTTGAGGATGCGGATGCTGTGATCCTTGCCGGGCTGGACGCCTAGGTGCGGGTACTTGCTGCTCAAGCCGACCGGGAGGAGGCCGAGGCCGCCCGAACCGATGTCCTGATCAGAGCTGACCGTGGCCGACCAGTTGGTCGGAGTGTAACTGTCGGCTGGCCAGCCGAGGCCGCCGCTCAGAGTGGTGTGACCGTCAGCGGGGAGCGAGACCCAGCTCTGGCGCCAGAGCTTGCCGGCGATCCAGTGCGAGCCGTTGTTGGTCCCGCCCATTTCGAAGACCCGGTCCAGACTGGCGTCATAAGGAATGGCACGCGACCATGGATTGGCCCCGCTTTCCGTCTGGGTGGGCGAATGGGTATCGGGCTGGTCGGAGGCGGCCAGGTTGAAAACGTGCTGGGTGCCGGTGTCGAGGTTGATCGTCGTCACGCAGGCGTGGCCCTGATTGGCGCAGTAAAGATATTCGTGGCCGTCCTTGGCGATCGCGACCGTCAGCTGCGAACTGCTCTTGCCTGAACCGGTGGTCTCCGGCCAGCCGCCGCCGGTGACCTCGCTGCCGTCGCCGACGTTGAGCTTGTGGGCGGTGCTCGAGCTGTTCACATAAATATACTTCCGGTTCAGATCGATCGCCGGCGCGGTGTTGCCCGAACCGCCGAAAGTTTTGGACCAGACAGTGGCGCCAGTATGGGCGTCATAGGCCGTGGTGGTGCCATGGTAGCCCTGGACAAAAATCAAATCTCGCACGCCGGAGGGTGTGGAAACACCGGTCAGGAGCACCGGGGCGCCGTCCGGGCTGTCAGAGATCGGAACCTTGAAGAGCTGCTTCAGCTGCGAAACGTTCGAGGCATTGATCGCGGTCTCGAGGGTATTGTTGCCGGTCTTGTCCGGGCTGAACTGAAACTGAAGCCAATCGTAAGCGTAGGCCGGGCCGGCGAAGGTTCCGGCCGCGAGGAGGGAGAAAAGCACGGCGGCGACACGCGCGCCTGATTTTGATCTGCTCATTTTTATGGGGGGTTTGGGGTTAAAAAGTCAGGGCGGCGCACGACCGGGATGGGAAAATCCGCTAAAATTTGGCTTTAAGTTGCCAAAAAATGGCTATCCTTCGCATGAAGCGAAGCGAGACCAGGGAGAAGGGCGCGTGCATGAAAGGGGTAAGGCCCGGCCCGCCGGGGTAATACGGGCAGGGCCAAACAGACAGGGTATAAGAAGATCAGTTGCGTAGGTTCGGTTTTATTTATGGTCAATGCGTTCTTTGCTTTCCACGTAAACTGGAGACGCATCCGCCTGCGCGTGAATCGCATGCCGACAAGTTGCACCGTCCCCGCCCCTTTTTCCCTCTGTCCGAGCGGTCAGGACACCGGAACGCCCCGGCCGGCCGCGGCGGGCAAGGCCGCCCGCACCGCCGTGAGCAAGACCTCGCCGCGGATGGGTTTGGGCAGAAGGGGAATGCTCGCCGCCGCCAGCTCGGTCTCATACTGGCCGGTCTTGGCCACGCCGCTGATCGCAATGATCCGGGAATGCGGATCGATCGCCCGCAGCGTGTTGATGAATTCGAGCCCGCCGGAATCGGCCAGCCAGATATCGGTGATAACCAGCTGCAATTCCGACCGCCGGTCCTCGAAAAGCAGCAGCGCCTCCTTCGCCCCGCCGGCGGGGAAAACGCGGTAGCCGGCGTCGGTCAGCACCATTTCCAGCGCGGAACGGATCATCGGCTCGTCGTCGACCAGGAGGATGCCCGGGGCCCGCTCGGCCGCCGGAGCGGCCGCCGCCAATGCCGGAGCCGCCGGCGCCGTCGGCAGGTAAATGCGAAAGGTGGTGCCGCGGCGGACCGCACTTTCGACGGTGAGAAAACCGCCATGGCCCTTGACGATGCCGCGCACCGTCGACAGGCCGAGCCCGCTGCCCTTCCCCTCGCCCTTGGTGGTGAAAAAGGGATCAAAAATCCGGTCGAGCAGCTCCGGCGGAATGCCCACACCGGTGTCTTCCGCGGTCAGCACCGCGTAGGGCCCGGGTTTGGCCGCCTTGATCTGGGTCAGGGCATCGGTCTCATCCAGCCGGATGTGGTCGAGCGTGAGGGTGATCCGGCCCTCGCCGGGAACGGCGTCCCGGGCATTGAGGCAAAGGTTCATCAGCACCTGCTTGACCTGGGTGGGATCGGCCCGGATCGGCGGCGGCGCCGTCAGTATTTTAATTTCGAATACAATGCGCGAAGGGATGGAGGCACGGATCAGTTTCTCAAACTCGCCGAGGAGGGAGCCGAGATCGATGTTGTTGGCATGGGCGCCGGACGCGCCGCGGGCAAAGGAAAGGAGCTGCCGGACCATTCCCGCGCCCTGCTGGGCCGCGCCCTCGACCGCGCCCACCAGCTTCTTCGTCGAGTCGTTGGCGTTCAGCTTGAGCACGCCGACGGACATGAGGATCGGGGCGAGCACGTTGTTGAGGTCGTGCGCGATGCTGCTGACGAGCATGCCCATGCTTTCCAGGCGCTGCGCCCGGAGCAGGTGCGCCTCCAGCCGCAGTTTTTCCGTGATGTCGGTGTTGATGCTCAAAAATCCCGCCGGCGCGCCGTCCGGCCCCCGCACCAGGGTCCACCGGCTTTGCACCATCACTTCCCCGCCGGCCTTGGTGTGATGCCGCATTTCACCCAGCCATTCGCCGTGTGCGAGGGTTTCTTCGCGGGCGATCTTGAGCACGTCGGGATCGGTGTGAAGCAGATCGGTGGCGTTCTGCCGCAAGGCCTCGGCCCCGGACCAGCCATAAAGCCGCTCCGCGCCGCGATTCCAGTAGGAAATGCAGTTGTCCAGGCCGCGGACAAGAATGGCGTCCTGGGCCTTGTCGAGCAGGTCGGCCTGCTCGCGGATACGCTCCGCCGCCGCCCGCCGCTCCGTCACGTCGCGCGCCACGATCAGGGCGAGGGTGATCAAGCCGTCCTTGTCGCGGATGACGCTGTCATGTGATTCGATATAGCGCACCGCGCCGTCCTGGCGGACGATGCGGTATTCGGACTGGCGGCTGTCGCCCGTGTGCGCCAGTTCCATGAATCCGTCCCAGGTGCGGCTGCGGTCGTCCGGATGGACATTGGCAAAAAAACTCGTGCCGATGAGTTCGCCCGTCTCGCCCAGGGCCTTGGCGTAGGCCGGATTGTGATAGAGCCGGCGGCCCTCGAGGTCGAGCAGCACGATCAGATCCGCCACGTTCTCGGTGATTTCACGGAACCGCTCCCGGTTTTGCCGCAGCGCCTCCGCCGTCATGCGGTGCTGCCGGCCCTCCTCGACCCGCGCCACCGCCTGGCGGATGGCGGGAATCAGCCGGCTCGGCCGGTCCTTGATCACGTAATCCATCGCCCCGCGCTTCAAGGCCTCCACCGCCCGCTCCTCGCCGATCGTGCCGGAAAGAAAAATAAACGGCTTTTCCGGGCACCACACCCGCGCCAGCTCCAGCGCCGCCAGGCCGTCGAAGTTTCCCATCGTATAGTCGGAAAGGATGACGTCGAAGTCGCCCACCTCCAGCGCGGCCAGAAATTGCGCACGGGTCTCCACCCGCCGCAACGCGCAGGCGGGCCACTCGCGCTCCAGCAACGCGGCAATCAATTCGGCGTCCGGACTAGAATCCTCGAGATGAAGAATGCGCATGGCATAGGGTTTGAACCGACGATGCGGCCGGCTAACGGTACGTAGGTGAAGGCGGGCTGCAACTCTCTGAATCTACGTAAGTTCCCCCATGACCACTTAGGGATATCTCCCTACGATTTTCGCGAAAAAATTGCAAGGGGCAAGCGCCCCCCGGCGGGCGGGGCCCCCTCCCCTCAGACCGGCCCGGTCGAGGGCGCGCCGCCCGTGCCGGTGATGACGCGGGCGCCGCGCTTGTATGTAAAATATGAATACGTCCACTGGAACAGGACGGCGATCTTGTTGCGCAGGCCGATGAGAAACAGGAGATGGACGGTCAGCCAGGCCGCCCAGGCGGGCCAACCGCTGAACTTCAGCCGACCGATCTGGGCCACCGCCGCGCTGCGGCCGATCGTCGCCATTGAGCCCTTGTCGCGGTAGGCAAAAGGCGGGCGGGCCGCGGCGGTCCGGCCCGCGCGCTGCTCCGCCGCGATGACTTTCGCCGCATGCGCCCCCATTTGCATCGCCGCCGGGGCGACGCCGGGGACGACCAGGCCGTGGGCGTCTTTGAGAAAAACCATGTCGCCGACGGCGAAGACCTCGGGATGGCCGTCCAGGCTGAGATCGGGCCGCACCTGGATGCGTCCATGGCGGTCGAGGTCGAGCCCGAGCTGCCTGGCCAGGGGATTGCCGCCCACGCCCGCGCCCCAGAAAATATTGGCGGCGCGGATGAACTTCTCACCCGCCATCACGCCCTCGGCGGTGATCTGTTCGACCCGAACACCGGTGTGGACCTCGACGCCGAGACGCTCCAGCTGCCGCTGGGCGCTGGCCGAGAGTTCGGGCGGGAAGGTGGCGAGCACGCGCGGGCCGCCCTCGATCAGGAGGATCCGCGCCTTGGCCGGATCGATGTGATCAAAATCGCGCTCCAACACCGTGCGCGCCAGCTCGGCGAAGGCCCCGGCCAGCTCCACTCCGGTCGGGCCGCCCCCCACGACAATGATGGTCATCAATTCCTGGCGCCGGACCGGATCCGGCTCAACCTCCGCGCGCTCGAAGGCGCAAAGAATTTTCCGGCGGATGCGGAGGGCATCGTCAAGCGACTTCAGGCCGGGGGCGTGCTGCTCCCATTCGGGATGGCCGAAGTAATTGGTCGCGCCGCCGAGCGCGAGCACGAGATAGTCGTAGCCGGTCTCGCCGAACTCATGCCGGACGCGGCGGCGGTCGAGGTCGAGACCGGTGACCTCGGCCATCAACACCTCGAAGTTGGGTCGCTTGGAAAAAATCGCCCGGATAGCCTGGGCGACGTCGGGCGCGGAGAGGCCGGCCGTCGCCACCTGGTAAAGCAACGGCTGGAAAAGATGATGGTTCTGCCGGTCGATCAGGGTGATGCGCCCGGCCCGGGTCGGGAATTTCCGGCAAAAGGTCATGCCGCCAAAACCAGCCCCGAGCACGACGACGTGGGGAAGTGCGCTGCCTTGGTCCATGGAGGAGGTTGCCAAGGGGCGGCGTGAAGGCAAACGCCGCCCGATTAATTTGCTGTTCTTCTCGGACCGAACAGATTTGTTTAAACGACCCGTTCGTGAAAACACCGCAGAACATCCAAATCATCGGACGCGAAGTGGCCATCGCCTGGAGCGATGGGACGGAGACGTTTTTCCCCGCCGAGGTGCTTCGCGCCGCCTCGCCCAGCGCGGAGACGCGCGGCGAACAGGACATCTTGGGCAACCAATATGGCGGCGGCGGGCCGAAGCGGTTCGTCGGCGTGGACGCGACCGGCTGGGAGCGGGTCGGCAACTATGCCCTGCGCTTCGAGTTCAGCGACGGCCACGGCACCGGACTTTACACCTACGATTACCTGCTTCAGCTCGCGGAAAAAATCTCTCCTCACCACACACCATGAATGGCTACGTTTTCCCTGCCCGCACCACCACCGCCGAGGTCGAACTCGGCGCCGTGCTCCAGCCGAAATTCGGCCCGGACGGCCTCATTCCCTGCATCACCACCGACGCCGGCACCAACGAGGTTCTGATGTTCGCCTTCATGAATGCCGAGTCGTTTGCCCATACCCTCCGGACGAAAAAGGCCACCTACTGGAGCCGCTCACGCAACAAACTCTGGGTCAAGGGCGAGGAATCCGGCCACGTCCAGCGGGTGAAGGAGATCCGGGTCGACTGCGACCAGGACGTCCTCCTCCTCAAGGTCGAGAACGTCGGCGGCGCGGCCTGCCACAATGGCTACCGCTCCTGTTTTTATCGCAAGGTGGCCGCCGGGGCCAACACCGACGATCCGGCCACGCTCAAGCTCGAGACCGATGCACCGCGGGTCTTCGACCCGGCGACGGTCTACAAGAAAAAATAAGGCGCCTCAATTCTCGCACGGGGCGAGCCCGCGCTGGCTTTTTTCCGCGAAGGACAGCATGTGGCGGAACTCCGCGCTGGCCGCCTCGGGATGCAGGCGCAGCTTCTCGACCGCCTGCGTGCGGTTGAGGCCGTCGCGATAAAGGATGCGGAAAATCTGTTTCACGCGGTCGATCTGTTCGGCGGTGAAGCCGTTGCGCTCGAGTCCGATCCGGTTGACCGTGCGCACCACCACGGGGGAGCCGTCGCCCATGAAAAACGGCGGCATGTCGTGACGCAGCTTGGCGTCGGCCGCCAGCATGGAATAGGCGCCGATGCGACTGAACTGGTGGATGCCGGCGTAGGCGCCGAGCACGACGTGGTCCTCCACCGTGGCATGGCCGGCGAGCCCGGCGTAGTTGCTCATGATGATATGGCTGCCAAGCACGCAGTCGTGCGCCACGTGGCAGTAGGCCAGGATGGTGTTGTCGGAGCCGACCATGGTCAGGGCGCCGTCGTCCGTGCCGGCATGGACGGTGACATATTCGCGAAAGACGTTCCGGTCGCCGATGCGCACGCCGGGGCTGCCGCCCTTGAATTTCAGGTCCTGGGTCTTGCCGCCGATGCAGGCATAGGGAAACACCTCGCAATTCTTCCCCAGAACGGTGTTGCCCTCGACGCTCGCGTGGTGATGAAGGCGCGTGCCGTCGCCGAGCGTGACGTGGCCGCCGACGTAGGCGAAGGGACCGATTTCGACATCGCGACCGAGCTCAGCCGCCGGTTCGACAATGGCGGTGGGATGAATTTTGGCGGGCATGGAATGGGTCATTCCACCTCGTCGCTGTCGAGAATGGCAAACATCAATTCGGCGGAGGAAACGACCTGGCCGGCGACGCTGCAGGTCCCCTCGGCGCAGGCGATCTTGTCACCGCGGCTCTTGGTCAACTTGACGTTGATCACCAACTGGTCGCCGGGGCGGACGGCCTTGCGGAACTTGACCTTGTCGCAGCTCATGAGCAGGGCGGTCTTCCCTTCGCTCGAGCCACGGCGGAGCATGAGGATGCCGGCGGCCTGGGCCAGCGATTCGAGCTGGAGCACGCCGGGCATGACCGGGTTTCCCGGGTAGTGGCCCTGAAAGTACGGTTCGTTGACCGTGACGTTCTTGATCCCGACAAGCTCGTCCTGGCCGATGAACTCGACCACCCGGTCGAGCATGACGAAGGGATAGCGGTGCGGCAGGGTGTCGAGCACGCGACGGATGTCGAGCGAGGTCTCGTGCTCCAGCACCTTGGCCGGTCCGGCGGTCTTTTTTTTGCCCGCGCCCTTTTTCTGGAGCTTTTCGTAGAGCGCCTTGGTCAGCTCGGCATTGATCGCATGGC
>DASRHD010000174.1:0-3399 GCA_035650695.1 Opitutaceae bacterium | reverse complement strand
GAGATGGTGATGCCGGGAGACAACGTGAGCCTGACGGTGGAGTTGATCACGCCGGTGGCGATGGAAAAGGGACTGCGGTTCGCCATCCGTGAAGGCGGCCGGACGGTCGGCGCGGGCACCGTGTCGGAGATATTGGAGTAGCAGCATGGCCTACGCGTAACAGGCGGCGGCCGCTTACAAGGAAAACATGCGAGAACGGATTCGAATTCGCTTGAAGGCTTACGATTACCGGGTGCTCGATCAATCGACGAATGAAATTGTCGAGACCGCGAAGCGCACGGGAGCTAATGTCGCGGGACCGATTCCGCTGCCTACGGTGAAGAACAAATACACGGTGCTGCGGTCCCCGCACGCCGACAAGAAGAGCCGCGAGCAGTTCGAAATCCGGACGCACAAGCGTCTGTTGGACATCCTGGAACCCACGCAGCAGACGGTGGACGCTTTGATGAAGCTGGATTTGCCGGCCGGCGTGGATGTCGAGATCAAGGCGTTCGGGAGAGAACACAGGTCGTAGGTCGTGGGCCGCGGCCGATGGCCGCTCCCGGCGACCGCATTGAGCGAAGCGAGCGAGAATATGGCGCCAGGAATTCTAGGCAAGAAGGTCGGGATGACGCAGGTTTACCAGGCGGATGGCCGCGTAGTGCCGGTCACTGTTTTGAAAGTCGGGCCCTGTGTAGTCGTCCAGCGCAAAACGGTCAGTACGGATGGCTACGACGCCGTTCAGTTGGGCCTGGTGGAGTTTGTGAAGCCGGCCCGCGTCAACCGCCCCATGACCGGCCACTATAAGAAGGCCGGCGTGGAGGCGGGGAAATTTCTGCGCGAGCTGCGCGTTCGGGGCGGCATGGGCAGCGATCTGAAGCCCGCCGACCGGGTGCTTGCGGGCGAATTCAGGCCGGCCGAGAAAGTAGACGTGATTGGGGTGAGCAAGGGCCGCGGTTTTGCCGGCCTGGTGAAACGCCATCACTTCGCCGGAGGCGCCGATACTCACGGCTCGATGTCGCACCGGGCCCCGGGTTCGATCGGGTCGAGCTCGTTTCCTTCCCGGGTTTTCAAGGGCATGCGCATGGCAGGTCATATGGGCCACGCTCAGGTAACGGTGCGCAATCTGGAAGTGGTTGAAGTGCACGCGGACGAAAACCTGCTTCTCGTCAAGGGGGCCGTGCCGGGCCCGAATGGCGGGTATGTCGTGGTGCGGCGAGCCAAGGGGTAGCCCGGCGGGATACAAACAGGCGAAAGATATGCCGAAAGTGGACGTAGTCGATTTGGAAAATAAAGTCGTGGGCAGCGTGGATCTGGCGGATGAGGTCTTCGCGGCCGAAGTGAATGAAGCGCTGCTCTACGAGGCGGTGCGGCACTTCCAAGCGGAGCGGCGCCGGGGGACGCACAAGACCAAAGAGCGGGGCAGCGTCTCGGGATCGGGCAAGAAGCTCTGGCGGCAGAAAGGGACCGGGCGCGCCCGCATGGGTTCCATCCGCTCGCCGCTGTGGCGGCACGGCGGCACGGTACACGGCCCGCAGCCGCGCGACTACAGCTATCATTTGCCCCGAAAGATGCTGCTGGGCGCTTTGCGCTCCGCGCTTTCGGTAAAGCTCAAGGACCGACAGTTGCTAGTGGTGAAGAGTTTCGATCTCGCATCGCACAAGACGCAGGAGTTCCGCCGGATTTTGGATCGTCTGGGCGCGCCCAAATCGGTGCTGGTGGTCAACAATGGTGAAAACGAAAACCTCGAGCGGTCCTCGCGGAATTTGCCGGATGTGACGCTGCTCACCAGCCGCGACGTGCACCCGTATCATTTGCTCGAGCATGAGGGCGTGATTCTGTCGGAGCCTACGGCTCAGAAGCTTTCGGAGGCTTTGCGATGAACCATTTCGAAGTGATTACCGGGCCGCTGGTCACCGAAAAGAGCCAATTGCGGAAAGATAACGAGCGGACGCTATGCTTTCGCGTCCAGCCTGGTGCGACCAAGACCGACATCAAAAACGCCGTGCAGGCGATTTTCAAAGTGAAGGTGGAGAGCGTGCGCACGGCTAATTTCCCGGGCAAAATGCGCCGGCGAGGCAAATACGCCGGCTACCGGCCGGACTGGAAAAAGGCCTACGTGAAGCTTCGGGAAGGCGAAAAGATGGTGGAGTACGCGCAGATCTAAAGTGACGGCGGGCAGCAGGCTATGAGCCGGACGCTCGGGCCAAGGAGCTTCCGGGCGCAGGCCGCTTTCTGTTGAGCGGAGCGAAGCGAATGGCAATTAAGAGTTACAGGCCAACGACCAGCACGCGGCGGTTTCATACCGTCGTCTCGCGCGAAGAGATAACGCGCGACCGGCCGGAAAAGTCCCTGGTGGAGCCGAAGCGGCGGACGGGCGGGCGGAACAACAAGGGCCAGCTTACGAGTTGGTTTCGTGGCGGCGGGCACAAAAAGGCGTACCGGGTGATCGATTTCAAGCGCGACAAATTCGGCGTCCCGGCCCGGGTTGCGGCGATCGAATATGACCCGAACCGCTCCGCCCGCATCGCGCTGCTGCACTACCGCGATGGAGAGAAGCGGTACATTTTGCAGCCGGCGGACCTTAAAGTAGGCATGACCGTGGTCTCGGGCCCCGAGGCGGATATTCTGGTCGGCAACGCGCTGCCGCTCAAAAACATTCCTCCCGGGACCGTGGTGCACAACGTCGAACTGCGGCCGGGCAAAGGCGGGCAAATGGCCCGCTCGGCAGGGTCTCAAGTCCGGCTGGTATCGAAAGAAGGCGAGTTCGCGCTGCTGAAGCTGCCCTCCGGAGAGACGCGCCGGGTGCATATCGAATGCATGGCTACCATCGGCCAGGTCGGCAATCTGGATCACGAGAACGTGAGCCTGGGCAAGGCGGGAAGATCGCGCTGGCTCGGCCGCAGGCCCCACAACCGCGGGGTTTCCATGAACCCGGTGGATCATCCGCACGGCGGCGGCGAGGGCAAGACGTCGGGCGGCCGCCATCCGGTCACGCCTTGGGGGCAGCCGACGCGGGGCTATAAGACGCGCAACAACCCGCGCACGGACAAATGGATCGTGTCGAGGAGAGAGAAGTAAATGGGGCGTTCACTGAAGAAAGGCCCGTTCACCGATCAGCATTTGCTGGCGAAGATCACCGCTCTGAACGCGCAGAATGAGAAAAAGGTGGTCAGGACGTGGTCACGGCGCTCGACGATCGTGCCGGAGATGATCGGACACACCATCGCGGTGCACAACGGAAAAAAATTCATTCCGGTGTTCGTGACGGAAAACATGGTGGGGCACAAGTTGGGCGAGTTTTCGCCGACGCGGATTTTCAAAGGTCACTCGGCGAAAGCGGCGGCTGGTCCGGCGGGAGCCAGCGCGAAAACAGCGGCGCCCGCAGGCTAGCGCCGGAGGCTGCGCAGGAAACGGCGA
>DASRHD010000173.1:0-23656 GCA_035650695.1 Opitutaceae bacterium | reverse complement strand
CCCAATAACTGGCGGATGCCGGCGTCGGTTGTCCGGCGCACGCTCAGTTCATAAAAACGACGTGTCTCCAGCTCCATCAAGGCGGCCTGCCGCCGCACCGCGTTAAGGCCGAGGGGACGGGTCAGCCAGACCGGCCGGCGGCTGACAAAGCCTTTAATGTCCTGGCGGCGGAGAAGAGGAATGTGTTCGCCGAAACGTTGCCGATAAAGCGTGAGCAGGCGGTGGCGGTGGCCATCCTCTTCGGCGCGAAGCGTCTCGAACTTTCGCGCCTGGTCGGGATAACTTTCCTTCAGGCCTTCGGCGAAATCGGCATAGATCCGGCCGTCCTCCTCCTCCAGCGCGATGGCCAGGGCCAGGATTTCCCTTTCGCTGAGTGAATTGAAACTACGCATGGCGCCGGCGAAAAGTTCAGGCAACCTGCGGGCGAGGCAACACCATGGGCATGATTTCGCACCGCACTTTGAGCGGTGCGACTGCGACCCGGCCAAAAATGGTGGTCAGCGCGGCGTTGGCCGCGTCGCGGCCCCGGGCGATGACCACGGTGCGGTCCGGCGAAATCTGATCGCTGGGGTCAAAGAGATGCCAGGCGCCGCCGAGATGGGCCTCGAAACCGGCGTGAAAGTCCATCGGATCGAGCCCGGCGGCATAGCTGCCGACGTAGCGTGCCGGAATGTTGAGCGCACGGCAGAACGCGACGGCCAGGTGGGCATAGTCGCGGCAAACGCCCTTGCGCAAGGTCCAGACGTCCCAGGCCGAGGTGCGCGAGTCCGTTGCTCCGGGCTTGTATTCGAGATTGGCGTCGACCCATCGGCAGATTTCGCGGACTTGCTCGGCCCGGTTCTCGATTTTTCCGAAAAGCTCAAAAGCGATCTGGGTGAAGCGGTCGCTCTCGCAATAGCGGCTGGGCAGCATGTAGGTCAGGACGGCCAGCGGCAACCGCCCGGGATTGTCCGGCTTGGTCTCAACCGGTGGCGGGGGCCGGAGAATTTCCACCACGGCGCCGTACTGCAGTTCAAAAGGCCCGGCCGTGGCATCGGCGCGCAGGACACGGTTGCCCTTCGAGGAGGTGATGCGCTCGGACTGGACCTCCGGCGAGCAGACAACGCTCTCGTTGAGAATGCGCTGCTGCGCGTCGGTATTGACGAGAATGTTGAAAGTGAAATGAGCGCTCGGCGAAAGAACCTGGTAGCCAAGCGTGCAGCCGACCGTGAGATTCATTCAAAACAGTGTAATGCAAAGGGCTCGGCCCGCAAAGTGATTTGCGGCGGCGGCATTGCCAGGCCCGCTGACTCGTGCCGTTGCGTAACAGTTTGGTCGCTTTTCCCCGGCTTGCTTATCCCGTCACGCTCGGTTGCGATGGAGCCATGGTCAAACTATCGGTTCCGGTCGCGGTAGTGTGGATCCTGTTTTGCGCAGTGGCGCCCGCCTGCAAGCGGGGCAGCCCGCCGGCGCCGGACGATGCCTTCCTTTCGGTTTATCAGGCCCAGGAGGAAGCGATTCGGTTGGGCGACGGCGCGCGCTGGCTCAGTTTCCAAACAGAAACGGTCCCCGATGGCGTGACCAAGGCCCAGATCGATGCCATGCGCACCGCCATCGTTAAAAATTTTCATCCCCGGCCCGGCCTGCACGAGACGGTGGCGGCTTCCCGGATGAGCGGCGATCGGGCTGCGCTCGTTGCCCGGGTGGAAGGCTTGAGCAATGCTGTTCAATATGAGACGGTGCGCTTCAGCCGGGAAAATGGCGCATGGAAGATCAGCGAGGAAGATTGGAGCGATTCCCCCATCGATCCTTCAACGCTGGATGTCCTGCTCCCCCCGGCGGATGGCGCCTTCGGTCGTGCCCACTCGCCGTGGACCGGCATTGCCACCGCCGAGGGCAACACCCGGTTTTTCAAGCCGGAAGAACTGACGTGGAAGATGCAGGCGGTGCAGGACGAGGGGTATCTCTATATTCGTTTTGAGGCCGCGGCGCCGCTGCCAGCCGCGGGGACCGAAATGGCAAAGAATGATTCCGTCGGTTCGTTTCCGCCGACTATGAAAATCAGGGTCCGTTCCGCGAGCGGCGGTCAGACCACCGATGGAAAAGAATTTGAGCTTCAGGCCGGGCCAGTCGTTCAAACCCGCGCGACCTTTGACGACAGCGGCCATGCCAGCAATCGATTTTTTGTCATCTACTCTCTCACGCTCCGGGACGGCGCGCACACGGATATCTTCACCATGGATACTCACGATGCTTTTAACCAGCTGGTCACGGTGAAGGATCGTTGTCTCGATCTGAAAATTCCGCTGACGGTGCTGGCCCCGGCTGAGAAGCGACCGGCGGAAATTGAGATCGAGGAGGTTAATTCCCTCGCCAAAATCCTGCCCTACCAGGTCGGCAGCTTTTCCCAATAACGACGGGCGGCGCGGTGGCGGACTTTTCATTTTGTCCGCATCTTCAGCCTTGGCGCGAGCGCAGGTTTTGGAAATGGTCGGCGCGTGGAAGCCGTTGAGATTTTCATCCTGCTGTTGGCGCTGACGGCCGGACTGGCGTTGCTCGCCAATCGGATTCGCATTCCTTATCCAGCGCTTCTCGTTCTTGCCGGCCTGGCCTTGAGCCTGCTTCCCCGCCGGCCGGCGATGGAGTTGAATCCCGGCCTGGTCCTCATTTTTTTTCTGCCGCCGATCGTTTACCAGGCCGCACTGGTCACCTCTTGGCGTGATTTCCAGCAAAACCTCCGCGCCATTCTGCTCCTCGGTGTGGGGCTGGTGATTTTCACCACCCTGCTGGTCGGTTGCGTGGCACATGCGCTGATCCCGGGACTGCCGTGGGCGGCGGCCTTCGCCCTCGGCGCGATTGTCTCGCCCAGCGACACCGCCGGCGCCATCGCCGTGCTGCAGGAGCTTCCCATTCCGCGACGCGTCGTCACCGTGCTGGAGGATGAAAGTCTGATCAATGACGCCACCGGACTTGTCGCCTATAAATTCGCCGTGGTGGCGGCGAGCACGGGTATTTTTTCCTTCTGGCAGGCATCGGCCCAGTTCGCCTGGACGGCGGCGGGCGGCGTCCTGATCGGCTTGCTCGTCGGCCGCGGCGTGTTGGCCATCCATCGCCGCCTCGATAATCCCTCGGTCCAGGCCACCCTTTCGCTGCTCACGCCTTTCACCGCGTTTGCCCTTGCCGATGCCGCCGCGGCGTCCGGCGTCATTGCCGTGGCCGCCGCCGGGGTAACCGTCGGCTGGAATAGCGCGGAAACGGTCAACGCGCGGGCGCGCATGACAGCGGTAACGATGTGGGAGATGATCGTTTTTGTACTCAATGGCTGCGCTTTCATCCTTATCGGTCTGCAGCTTCCGGAAGTCGTGCATGGTCTGGCCAGCCTGCCGCGCGCCGTGGTCTGGGAGACCGCAGCCGCCGTCTGTGCGGCGGTGATTGTCGGGCGGGTGGTGTGGGTTTTCACCGCCTCGTACGTGCCGCGCAAGCTGTCCGCGGCGTTGCGGCGCCGTGACCCCATGCCGCCGGCAAATCATATCGCCCTCGTGGCCTGGACCGGCATGCGGGGAATTGTTTCGCTGGCCGCCGCCTTTGCCCTGCCGTTCAGCACCGCCTCGGGCTCGGCCTTTCCCTATCGTTCGCTGATCCTTTTCCTCACCTTCGCCGTCATCGTCGCCACGCTCGTGCTCCAGGGCTTCACCCTGCCGCTGGTCGTCCGCGCCCTGCGTGTCCGAGCGGCCGAGGGAGCCGGCGAAGCAGAGGAGGAACTGGGATGGCGGCAGGCGGCGGAAGCCGCCCTGGCCCGCCTTGCGGAGATCGAGAAGGAAGGCCGCGCCTCGCCAGCGGTCGTGGCACGCCTGCGCAGCGCGCTCCAGGAGGAAATCGTGCTCTGCGAGGAGCATCGCATCACCTCGTCGCGACGGAAAAAATCGTTCCTTACCGAGCTCAGCCATCTTGAACGCCAGCTGCTGCGCACCCAGCGGCAGGCCATTGTTCATCTTCGTAACACCGGTTCGCTCAACCACGAAACCGCGCGAAAGATCCTGCGCGAACTCGACCTTTACGAGGTCACGCTGCATTAATGAATTCCCGCCCGCCATGTTCTCGCTCCTGCTGCTCGCGCCGTTCTTCATCGCCTTCGAAGTCTGGCAGCTGGTGATCAGCGAGCGCTACCTCGGAATCAAACAGATCGCCCGCGGCGCCGACCCGCGCACCCTCGGGCTGGGAGAAATCACGGCGTTTTTCTGGACGGCCGGCCTGATCTTCTACTGGGTCTGGATGCTGGCCCTGTTTTTGCAGCCGTTTGGGCGGGGTCAGGCCGCCTGTCTCGTGGCTGTCACGCTCAGCGGCTTTTCGCTTCGCCGGAATTGCACGCTGAAGTGGGTGCTGGTGATTCTCACCTTTGAGGGCGCAATTCGGGTCGGCATGCTCGGCTCGCTCTGCGTCATTGTCTGGCGGCGGAGCCATGGCTGAGCACGGATCCGATGCTGTATCCGGAAACGATTTGTCTGTCTCCCAACCGTGACGAGGCGCCGCCGCACGAACGCCTCGGCGTGCTCTTTCATCACAGCGTCACCCCCTTTGCCGAGTCGCTGGCGCGGCTGCTCGATCCCGCCAGCAAAGTCAGCTACCATGTCCTGATCGACCGTGACGGGGCGCGTTGCGTGCTTGTCCCCGACGAACACATCGCCTGGCATGCCGGGGCGTCGTCCTTTCTCGGCCGGTCGCGCTGCAATGATTTCCTTCTCGGCGTCGGTTTCGCCGGCGATACCTACGCCGCGCCGTTGGCCGAGGCGCAGATCGCCTCCGCGCTCGAGTGGCTCGATCTGCGCTGGGCACGCCATGGCTGGAGCATCGAACGCATGACTGATCACCGCCAGGTTTCACCCGGACGCAAAAACGATCTCGCCCCCGCCGAATGGACACGGCTGCGTGCGGCCATTGCCGCAAAATTCGGTTGCGGCTGATCAGAAGCTGAGGCGGCGCGATTCGATCTTCGGCGCCGGCTCCCCGAACGAGCGCCGGAAAAATTCCTGCGCGACGACCAGCGCCCGGGCGCACTTCCCGTAATCGCCCGCCCAGGAATTGGGCAGCGAGACGCGCCGAATGATGCCCCGGCCGATCTTGTCCGGCGCCTCCGCATCCGGCGCCAGTTCCAGCGTGAACTTCGGCTCGACGGTATGGACCACGTAGTGCCGTGAGGCGCCGCATTCCCTCCGTTCAATGCGCAAATAGTGTGAGAAATCCACTGCCCCTCACTTTACCATATCTTGTGCGGCATACAACCCGATTTTGCGCCACCTTTGGCCTTGAGAAAATCGGCGCGCGCCTCACAAAACTTCCTCACCCCGCGCCGCCATGCCCTCGCTCCCAGCCGATACTCCGCGCCTTCCCAAGTGGCCCTTTCTGGCCGGCGATGCCGTCTTGTTGATTCTCGCCGGCGTCGTCATCACTCACGCCCGCAATCCGTTCGCCGGAATGGCACTTATCGCGGCGGTTGCCTGCGTCGGGCTCGGCGCCGTCCTCGCCGCCGTGCCGTTCATCACTGACTATGCCCGCAAGCAGGATGAGGCGCTGGACGAGCGCCAACGGGCGCTCGAAGCGCTGTCCCGCACGGTCTCGGCCTCGGCGGAACAGATCAGCATCGCCGCCACCGGCTTGAACAGCATCGCCGAAACTTTAGGTAAAAGCGTCAAGCTGGCCGAACAGCTCCCGGCGCGCTTGCAGGAAAAAATCGCCGGTCTAAAACAAAGCCTGGCCGAAGCGCCCGCGGCGTCGAGCCGTGCCGCCGCGCCCGATCCGGCGTTCGCCGCGGAAAACGCGCGCCTTGAGACCACCGCCGACCACGTCCGTCAAGCCGCGGCTGAGCTGGCCCGCCTCGAAACGGCCGCCCAAAAAAATCTTGCCGCCGCCCGCGCCGAATTGGACGCGAAAGCCGAGCAGGTGCTCAGCCAGCTCGACGCAAAAATTTCCCTGCTCGCCGCTCTGGCAGAAAAGCTTTCGGTGCCCGCCCGCCCGGCTCCGATGGAAATGACCGCGCCGTTCCTCACCCCTTCTCCCAAAATCGAAACGCCGCCCGAAGAACCGGGGCCCGTGGTATCCGCACCGGGGGAAAAACCGGCCGCGATCACCGAGCTGGCCGAGGAGCCAAAGATGCCGCGCAAGCGCGCACCGAAAAAACCGAAACCGGAAGAGTCCGAACCGTCCCTCGGTCTGGCCGGTGCAGAAAACCCGGCCCCGCCGCCTGCACCTGAATCGTCCGAGCCGCCTGCAGTTCATGAATCCGCTCCGCTCCCCGACGAATCCTCCCAAATGTCACCGGAGGACGGTGCGCCGGTTTCCGCCGTGTCCGCGGACGGCGCCACGCGCCTGCTCGTCACCGCCTATATCGGCATTGGCAACCGGCTGTTTATCCGCGGCGAAGGTCCGGGACTGAGCTGGGACAAGGGAATGCCGCTAAATTTCGTTTCGATCGGCAAATGGCGCTGGGAAACAGCCGACGCCACCGCCCCGGTCAAGGCCAAGCTTTATAAGAATGATGAGACGGAGTGCACCGCGCTTGGCACGCTCACGGTCGAGCCCGGCCAGCAGACCGAAGTGACCGCGGTGTTTTGAATGGGGTTAGAGAGATAACACTGTGTAAGACTGATGGATTATGCAAAAGAGTCTTCCTATAAACCTCACCATTGTGGCCACGCTCTTCCTAGTCGGCGGCATCTCCACCATTATCGATTTTTTGAGTAAGATTTTGATTCAAGGTGCGCTAATGTTGCCGTTCGGCGGCGTCGGTGTTTTTATTGCAATTGGGCTGCTCAGTTTGGAAGAGATTTGGCGACGTGTGGCTGTCGGACTGCTTGTACTTCTAATTTTCGTTACATTAATAGGTCTTTTTTTCGGAAGTTTAGCATCTGTTTTTGGCACACCGCGAATGGTTGGCTCTGCAGCCGATATCGAGGCTTGGCGACTTTGGATTGTAGGAGGTATCGGAGTGATTACCTACGTCGCCGGCGCGATCTATTCTTTAATCACACTCACCGAGCCAGAAATTAAAAAGCTTTTCAGAAATAAAAAGCATGAGAATGCCTGACTAGTTGCCAAATCCGACGCTGACAGGGCCGGGGTATTTCGGCAAAGTTATGATTCGTGTGGGTCTGCTCCAAACACCCAGCCAATCAATAATGCGGCGGGCGATCGGCCGAATCGGGCGGTTCACTTTCCGAGCCGGCGGCGGGGCGTTCGCGAAGTTGTTTCAGCTCGGCGCGGAGGCGGCCGAGTTCGTCGTGGAGCGCGAGCATGGCCTTGTCCTGCTCGGTGACATGGCGTTCGAGCCATGCCAGACGCTCCTCGAGGTTCACCCGCCCGGGCGGCGGACGGTCACCGCGTGCGCTGGGCATGGGGCGGCGCGGCCGCGGCGCGTTCGGCGCGCATTTTTTCCAGCTCGGGCAGGATCACGCGCTGGTAGCAATCGGGACAGACGGAATGGCTGAAGTCGGTGCCGGTGCGCTCGTTGATGTAGGCCTCGATCTGCTGCCAGTAATTTTTGTCGTCGCGGATTTTTTTGCAGTAGGAGCAGATGGGGAGGAAGGCTTCGAGCTGGCGGACCTGCGTGGCATAACGGAGGATGCGCTCGGCCACGCGCAGCCGCATCCACAACTCCTGCGGATCGAGCGGCTTGGTTAAAAAATCGTCCACGCCGGCCTCGGCCGCGGCGCGCTGGTTCTCCTCGCTGGCGGTGTTGCCGGTGAGGAGGATGAAATAGACGTAATCCGCCCCGATCCGGCCGCGGACGCGGCGGCAAAGCTCGAGCCCGTCGAGGTGCGGCATGGTCCAGTCGCTGACAATGACACGCACGCCTCCGGACTGGAGGCGAAGCCAGGCCTCTTCGCCGTCAGCCGCTTCGATAACCTCATGGTTGAGTTTACGAAGAAGCTGGCGGAGGATTTTGCGGGCGACGGAGTCGTCCTCAACGGTGAGGATGTTCAAGGGCGAACCTTTCTTTTTGCAGAATAAGGGCTGCGGCAAGGCGGGCAAGCTCAGGTTCAAGCCGTCCGGCGAGGGCGGCGGCGCCCTTCAACTGGTTGGCCCGGATGTTCTTTTCGATTTCAGCGCAAAGGTCTTGCAAGGCGCGGCCGCCGAAATTGGCGCAGGCGCCCTGGATGGTATGGGCCAGTTGCGTCGCGGTCCGCGTGTCGCCGGCGGCGAGGGCAGCGGTGAGGCCTTTGAAACGTTTTGGCGTCTCGGCCAGGAAGAGATCGGTCAGATCGGTGAGAAACTGGGGATCGTTGTCATCCTGCAGGCTTTTCAGATGGTCAAATTGGGCGAGGTCGAGGACCAGCGGATCGGCCGGTAAGGCGGCGGTCTCGGCGCGTGATCCGGCCTGGGCCAGCCGGGTGCGTACCTGCTCAAGGACCGCCTTGAGCTCCTCAAAATGGATCGGTTTGCTGATGAATCCGTCCATCCCGGCAGCGAGGCATTTCTGGCGGTCGCTCTCCATGGCATACGCGGTCAGGGCGATGACCGGCACGTGGCGGTCGAGATTGGGCACGTTTCCCGCCCGGATGCGGCGGGTGGTTTCGTACCCGTCGAGCACCGGCATCTGACAGTCCATGACAATGACGTCATACTGCTGGAGGGCGAGCATTTCGAGGGCGCGCGCGCCGTTGGCCGCGACGTCGGCGCGGTGGCCGAGCTTTTCCAGGTGCCGCTGGGCAACCTTCTGATTGATGACATTATCCTCCACCACGAGCGCACGCAGCACCGGGGCCTGCTTGAAAGGCGGACGCGAACCGTGGCTGGCAGGAAGCGGGGTCAACACCCGCGAAAGGATTTGTTGCAGTTGGCCATGCCGCACCGGTTTGACGACGAAGGCATCGATGCCCACCGCACGCAGCTCCTCCGCCTCGCCCAGGCGACCGGCGGAAGTAAGCATGACCAGCTTGATCGGTCGCAAGACCGGGTCGGCGCGGATTTCCTGCGCCAGGGTGAAGCCGTCCACGTCAGGCATCCGCCGGTCGAGCAGGGCAACGTGAAACGGTCGCCCGGACTCTTCGCGATGCCGGAGTCGGGCGAGCGCCTGGGCGGCGTCGGCCGCCAATTCGGCCTCGATTCCCGCCTGGGCGAGCTCGGCGGCGATGATGTCACGGCTGGTGGCATTATCATCGACCACGAGCGCAGCCATGCCCGGCGGTATGCTCGCCCGCAGCGTCGGGACATCGAGCAGCAGCTTTGGCAACGAAAGCTCGAACCAGAATGTCGAGCCGCGTCCAGGACCGCTTTCGAGTCCCATCCGGCCGTCCATGAACTCGACCAGTTGGCGGGCGATGGCGAGGCCGAGGCCGGTCCCGCCGTAGCGCCGGGTGGTGGATCCGTCGGCTTGGACGAACGGCTCGAAAAGATGGCGCTGCGCCTCCGGGGTGATGCCGATGCCGGTATCGCGCACCTCGATCCGGAAGGAAAGCGCGGTCTCGGTTTCAGCAAGCTGGGAGACGCGGAGAAAAACCTCTCCCTCCTCGGTGAACTTAATGGCGTTGCCCAGCAGATTGGAGATCACCCGGCGAAGCAGGCCGGGATCGCCGCAAAGCAGCACGGCTGGTCCGGCGGCAAACTCGCAGACCAGCTCGAGGCCCTTGTCCTCCGCCCGCTCGCTAAACAGCGCCAGGGTATCCTCCACCAGGGCGCGCAGATCGAATTCGATGGCCTCAACCTGGAGTTTACCCGCCTCGATCTTGGAAAAATCAAGGATGTCGTTGACCACCCCGAGCAGGGCCTCGGCGCTTTTTTGGATGATTTCCGCCAGTTCCCGCTGTTCGTGATTCAACGCGGTGTCGAGGAGCAGGCCGGACATGCCAATGATGCCGTTCATTGGCGTGCGGATTTCGTGGCTGATGTTGGCCAGAAACTGCGATTTCAAGAATGCCGCGTGCATCGTATCGTCACGGAGCCCGGCCGGCCCTTTCTCGTAAGGCTTGCGTTCGCTCAGGTCGGTCAGCACGCCGGCATAGCCGGCGAAAGTGCCGTCGGGCAGGAAGCGCGGCACGCCCACGTCAAGCATCCAGCGGTATTCACCATCGCGCCGCCGGAAACGATATTCCATTTCCTGTTTGCTGCGCTGGTGGAGGGCGTTGGTGAAATAGGCCTGGGCGGGTTCGCGATCGTCCGGGTGCACGTCCTCCAGCCAGCCCCCGCCGCACTCCTCCGCAAAACTGCGGCCGGTGAAGTCAAGCCAGGCCTGGTTGACAAAGGTGCCGCGGCCCTCGGAATCGGTCAGATAGATCAACGCCGGTACGGCATTGGCCAGCAGGCGGAAGCGCTCCTCGCTCTCGCCCAGCGCGTCCTTCAACCGACGCCGCTCAAGCGCGCACCGGATCGCCCGGTCGAGCGAGGTGCCGTCGAGGCGATTCTTGACCAGGCAATCCGCCGCTCCGTGGCGCAGCAAAAGTTCGTTGAGGTCGCGATCGGCGCGAACGGTGAGAAATATGAAAGAAGCCCGGCTGCCGCGCGTCTGGGCCTGGTGCAGCACGTCGAGGCCGGACATGCGGCCGAGTTCCTGGTCGAGCAACACCACCTCGTGCCGGTTCTCGGCGATGAACCGCAGCCCTTCGTCGCCACCGCGCGCCCAGTCGACCTGGTACGTCGGGCGGCGTAGTTCCGCCAGGGATTCCCGCACGGCGGCATAGCCATGCTCATCATCGTCCACCAACAGCACGCAAATGGGCGCAATGGTTGGCATCCTGGCCGTCTCAGTGCTCCAACGACAGTTCGAATTTGTCGAACTGCAGTCCGGCTGCGGGCCCGCGCACGGCGCCCGCAGGTGTTATCAAAGAAAAAAAACGCCGCAGGGAATAGCGGGCGCCCGACGCGCGCGAAGGATCAAGCTGTGTGCTCTCCCAGAAGACGGGACTGAGCTGGACGGGACTCATGGGAGCAAAAGCAAGCGTTACAAGGTAGGCGTCTTGTGGAGGATTCTTCAAGACTGCGCTGAACGCCGCCGAGCTGAGCGCTGTAAAACTGATGTTAATCTATTCTCTCGCATCCGGGTCTTCGTCGGTCGGCTGGCAGGCCCGTGGTGCGCGGCGGGCCGACTTCAGCCCAGCATGGCCCGCAGGTCGGCGACGTTCTGGACCGGCGGCTGGCAGGCGAAATTTTCACAAACATACGCGGTGGCCCGGCCCCCGATGGGGCGCATCGAGGCGATCTCCGGAGCTTGCGCCTCCAGCCAGGCCCGGTCCTCGCCGTCATTGGCGCAGAGCAATGTCCGCCGCGGTCCCGGCCGCTCGTGAAGCGCGGCGGTCAAGGCGCGAAAATCGGCAGCCAACGGATCGCCCGCGATCACCACCTGCCGCGGAGGCTCGATGGCGAGCTCCAGGGCACAGAGCATTTGCGGCAGAGCCTGCGGCAATTGCCGCCAGTGTCCGCGGCCACCCTCCAGGGTGCGGAGCGCTCGCGCGCGGAAATCTTCGCGATGCAGCATCGCCGCCAATCGCAGCAGATTCGCCGCCGCCACACTGGCCGGCGCCGGCTCGGCGCCGTCGTAATCTTCTTTTAAGCGCAGCACGAGATGGACGTCGCCGGCCCGCGAGTTGAAATAGCCGCCGCCGGCGTCGTCAAAGAACAATGCATCCATTTTCTCCTGCAACTGCACCGCCCATTTCAGCCATCGGATCTCAAACGACGCCTCATAGAGATCAAGCAGCCCCTGCACGAGAAAAGCATAGTCTTCCGCAAAACCCTCGGCCGGACCCGGCCCCTCCCGCCAGGCGCGGAAGAGCACCCCGCGCTTCTCGTCGAATAATTCCCGTTGCAAGAACTCCGCCGCTCGCGCCGCTGTGGCGGACAAGTCCGCCTCGTCGAGAAGCTCCGCCCCCTTCGCCAGGGCCGAGATCATCAGGCCGTTCCAAGCCGTGATGATCTTGTCGTCGAGGTGCGGCCGGGGCCGGCGCGCGCGGGTTGCGCGCAGGCAGTCCAGGGCGGCGATCAACTTCCCGTTCGCCTCCTCCAAACCGAGACCGGACTGCTCAGCGGTGGTCGCGAGCGGCTGAGCTTGGGCGAAAAGGTTCTTCCCAACAAATTCGCCCTGCGGATCGGCCGCGGGCGGCACGTTGCCCGCCTCGCGCACACCGAAATGCGCCGCGACCAGCCGGTAATCCCCGCCCAGCGCGGCGCGCAACTCATCTGCGCTCCAAAGATAAAAGGCTCCTTCGGCATGGCCCGAGTCGTCCGCCGCCGTCGCGCTGTCCGCGTCTTCCGCGGAGAAGAATCCACCCGCCGGATGGGCCAGATCGCGGCGAACGTAGGCAAATATATCGCGAGCGGCCCAGCCGTGGCGGGCATCGCCGGTGGCCTGGAATGCCTCGAGAAAATTAATCGCGATCTGCGCCTGGTCGTAGAGCATTTTTTCGAAGTGCGGCACAAACCAGCGCTCATCCACCGCATAGCGGTGGTAGCCGCCGCCGACATGATCATGCAGGCCGCCCTGCGCCATCTTTTGCAGGGTCAGGCCGGCCATGTGCAGGGCGGCGCGGCCGGCCTCGGTGCCGGCGCCCTGCAGCGCGGCGCAGCGAAAAAGAAAATTCAGGACGCTGGCGCGGGGAAACTTTGGCGCGCCATTGAAACCGCCGTGGCGCGGATCGAAAGTTTCGTCGAAATACTGCAGGGCGCGCCCAAATGCCTCGCCGGCGGCGTCAGCCAGCGGCACGTCATCCGGCACAGCGGCCGCCCGCTCCGCCTGCGCCCGCATCACCTCGATCGCCCGCCCCGCCTCCGCGATGATCTTTTCGCGTTCGGTTTCCCAGCCGTGGGCCAGCATGCGCAACAGCCGGGCGAAGCCAGGCCGGCCGTGGCGGTCCTCCGGCGGAAAATAAGTCCCACCATAAAACGGCCTGAGTTCCGGCGTAAGCCAGGCGCTGAGCGGCCATCCACCGTGGCCGGTGAGCGACTGCACGTAGGTCATGTAGAGCCGGTCCACATCGGGACGTTCTTCGCGGTCGACCTTGATTGAAATAAAGTGCGCGTTGAGCAGCGCCGCCGTCTCGGCGTCGGCGAACGACTCGCGGGCCATTACGTGGCACCAGTGGCAGGTGGAATAACCGATGCTGAGAAAGATCGGTTTTTGCTCCGCTCGAGCCTGGGTAAACGCCTCTTCTCCCCAGGGCAACCAGTCGACCGGGTTGTCCGCATGCTGGCGCAAATAAGGCGATTTTTCCTCGGCGAGACGGTTGGGCATGGCCACACGCTCGCGCAAAGCCGGCCGGAAGCAAAAAATTTCCGCGCCCGAAGGCGCGACCGCGAGCCAGCTCTCATGGCTGGCGACGCGGATGTTCGCGGTGGAAGCCGCGCCTTAGTCGGACTTCTTGCCGTTGAAAACGGCCTTGGCGACCTCGAAAGGCGCGCGAGTGATCGACTTGACCGCGGCGACACCGACCGCGACGGAGGACGGTTCTGCGGGCTCCGGCGGCGGCAGCGCGTTGCGCTCCTCGATCTTCGCCAGTTGCTCCTTGAGCTTCTCCTCGCGGCGGCGGAGCTGGGCCTCGCGTTCGGCAAAGAGAAGTTTTTCGTCGCGGAAATTCGCACGTTCCGCCTCGAGCAGCTCGGTGGCGCGCTGGAGCTTTTGCCACGCCTCCTGGAGGGCGGGGTCGTCGGTGAAGGGCGAGCGCGAAGAGGTTCCACGGGCGCTGAACCAGAGAACGCGGTCGGCCTCGAGCTGGGCTTGCACCTGGCGGAGGCGGGCCTCGTAATCATGAAGGTTTTTTTCCTGTTCGCGGAGAAGGTCGAGGTCGTCATGCCAGCGGCGGCGCTCGCGGGCCAGCTTGGTGGCTTCATGCTGCAGGCGGGCGGCCTCCTCGCTCAAACGATCCTGTTCCTGTTGCAGCTGGGCGCGCCGGGCCTCGCATTCCGCCTTTTCCTTGACGATCTCGTCATTGGATTTGGTTTCAACGCGAAGCCGCTCTTCTTCCAAGGCGGAGCGCTCGCGGGCAATCTCGGCGCGGGTCTCTGCCAGCTGGCGGGCTTTCGCGTCAATCGCGGCCTGGGCCGCGGCCGCGATTTCCAGCTGGCTGTGAAGCTCGGCCGACTCCATTTCGAGCCGGCTGGCATCCGCAATCTGGGCGAGAAGCGTTTTCAACTCCGATTCAAGCGCGGTCTTTTCCGCCTCGAGGCGGGCATTTTTGCCCTCCAGAGCGGCCCGATCCTTGGCCCCGCGCAGCAGTTCGCCGGAAAGGTCGCCGGCCGAAGAATGATCCGTCCGGGAGGTGCTCTCCGTGGCGCCCGGGCCGGAGATGCGCTCCAGCGCGAGCTCAACCTCGGCGAGTTCAGCCGCGGTGACCCCCTCGCTATCGGCGGGCGCAGGAGCCTCCGGATTGAGCAGGGTGGAGACCCGGCGGGCGACCGAGGCCAGATCATTTTGCGCCATCACGTCCGTCACGCCGACGCGAATGCCCTTGACGATGATGGAGAGTTCAAACTGCTGGACGAACAAGATCACCGGTAGGGTGGGTTGAATCTTTTTCAGCGTGCCGACAAAAGAAAAGTCCCGCGTGCCGGAAAGCTCGTAATCAACCAAAGCGAGGTCGAACCATTCGTTGCGTGCCGACTCGATCGCGGCATCGGCGGTCCCAAAGGCGCGTAAATCGTAACCGGCATCAGCCAGGAAGAGCACCAGACGCCGGCGGACTTTCTGATCCGCGTGCGCGATGAGGAGTTTTTTCACGACATTCATGGCAGTTCTTTCGAAGGTGGGTTTTTGTTGTCACCAAAATAGACGAGGCCCCCCGACTTCCGCCACGGCGAATCACCGAAACTCAAAGGATTTACCCCTTGTTTACGGGCAAAAAAATCCGTGAATTTTTTCTCAAAGTTGCGGCGGGGACGGCCGCCGGACTGAACGATCGTACCCCCGCCGCCGCCGTTCAGACGCGGAAAATGACCTCTTCACGGTTAAACATCCGCACGCACCAAGCCAGGGCCGCGCCGGCATAGACGCAGGTCGAGAGGAAGATCAGCGCAATGTAACGCCAGTGCCAAATGCCGGAGATCATTTCCTTGCCGACCAGCGAAAGGTTCAGCAACGGCACCAACGAAAGGCGGGCGTCGAGTTCCACGCCCGGCAGGACGCCGACGACGGCGGGAAGAATGACCAAAAAGGTCAGCGGCGTGACGTAGCTTTGCGCCTCCTTCGCGCTTTTGGCGAAGAGAGCAATCGTCAACAGCAGGGCGGAAAACAGCACCGCCGCCGGGAGAACCATGGCCAGCACGCCGAGTATGCCCAGCGGATCGATCATCGGGATCGCCGCGTGGGCTGAAGTCCTGGCGGCGGCCTCCGCCATCCTCGCGCCGCGTCCGATGGTCGCGCCCCCGAGCAAGAATACTCCAACCATGGAGAGCAGCGAAAACACCATCGCGCAGAGCGAGCTGGTCAGCACCATGAAGAACTTGCCCAGCACGATTTCGGCGCGCCCCACTTGGCTGCAAAGCAGCGTCTCCATCGTGCCGCGCTCTTTTTCTCCGGCAGTGAGATCGATTGCGGGATAAATCGCGCCCGTGAAGCAAAGCAGAATGATCAGATAGGGAATGAAGCCGCCGACGGCGTTGCCCCCGACCTTTTCCGGAGGCGCGACATTTTCGCGTGCGACGGCGAGCGGCTTCAGCAACGAAACCGGCAGTCCATGTGCCGCCAGGCTAGCCGCCACGGTGCGGTCTTTCAGGTCGTTGAAAAACCTTTCGAGATTTCCGGCGGCAAAACTGGATTTCAGTTCACCTTCATAATAATAAATTGTGACCTGCTGGACCACGCCGGATTTCAGTCCGGTTTCGAATCCCTCCGGTAGACGCACCGCCGCCCGCACCTTTTTGTCGGAAATGAGCTGCTGGTAGTTGTCGGTGCCGGGAACGAGTTTGAACTTCGCTGATTGGTGAAGAGCGGCGACGACGTCAGGCGAGTCGTTCCCGCCGAGGAGCATCACCACCGGTGTTTCCTCGCGAGCCTTGCTCATGGCCCGCAGACCGATCCGCCCGACCGCCAAGGTCAGCACGGGCACGATCAGCGTAGGAACGACAAATATTGATATCAGGGTACGGCGATCGCGCAGGGAGTCGCGCAATTCCTTGCCATAGATCGTGGCGATATGGCGGAAAATCATGGCGCGATCTCCCCGCCCGCGGCCTTGATGAACATTTCCTCCATATCCCGGCCGCCAAAGCGCGCCTTCAGCCCGGTCAATGTACCCTCCGCCCGAAGCCGTCCCTGGTGAATGATGCCAATGACGTCGCAGAGTTTTTCCACTTCGCTCATGAAATGCGTTGAATAGATCACGGTCTTGCCCCGGTCCCGGCATTCGCGGACGAAGCCCAAAATGGCGCGCGCGGCCATGACATCCAGCCCAAGCGTGGGCTCGTCGAGGATCAAAACCGCGGGATCGTGTACCAGGGTGCGGGCCACGGAAAGTTTTTGTTTCATCCCGGTGGAAATCTTTTCCACCCGGCGATCGATGAACTCTTGCATGCCGAGCTCGTCGATCAGCTGGCGCGTGCGCTCCCGGACCGTCCTCTCGTCGAGGCCATTGAGGCGGCCAAAATAGGCGATGGTCTCGCGGGCGGTCAGCCGGCCGTAGAGCGCGGTGCTGGCCGCAAGGAATCCCACCTTTGCGCGCACCCGCTGGGGTTCGCGCCGGAGGTCGAAGCCGCCGACCGTGGCATTGCCGCCGGTCGGCTGCAGCAGGGTGGCGAGCAGACGCAGCAGCGTGGTCTTGCCGGCGCCGTTCAGGCCCAACAATCCGTAAATCTGACCCGGCGCCACCCGGAGCGACACTTGGTCCACGGCGCGAATTTCGCCGCGCTTCCGGTCCGTGAAAACCTTGGTCAGGGCCTCGACCTCAATCACAACCCCTCAGGGTAAACCTGAGCCCGCCGAAAGGAAGCGCAATCGCCACCGCCGTCTCGAACCCTTCCCGCCCCTCTCCTGCACCCTCCCGCGACGATCGATCAGCCGCCCTGCCGACGGCTGATCGCATCCCCGTTCTCACGCCGCCATGCTGGCGGGCGTGGACGCGTAAGCAAAACCGGCCGCCTCTTCCTGAATCTGAGCAGCAATTTCGCGCGCCGCCTCGCTCTCCACGCAGGTTGGCTGACCCAGATGAAGCCGCAGGCCTTCGGCCAGGGAGATGAACAATTCCGCTTCCGGCGATTGCTTCACAATGGCCAGAACCTGCTCGGCCTCGCCCAAGGCGGCCAGACGGATGGAAAAATGCTCCACCAGACGGGAGCAGTCGCGGCAGACCCGGGCGTCCGCGAAAAAGGACTTCAGCTCGGAGAGATAATTTTCGTGTGTCGTATTCATGGCAGGAGAGTTTTTATCGTTTTATATCTTTTTTAGATTAGCGCCGACAGCGGCATTGTTATGCGACATGATCGGACCGTTAGCCAGAATTTACACATCTTTAGCCAACTTTTGGGCGTATCTTGTTTTGGAAATAGGGGCTATAACATAGCCTATCTGCCATTGAGTAAAAATAACCCACCCCGACGCGCCAGATAAGCGCATATAAAAATGCCGGCCGTGAATTCACGGCCGGCAGAATTTCACCGTGGAGGTCTTAAGCGGCCGGTGCGGCCGCGCGAATGAATCCGTAATCGATGCTGGCCACAGATTCGGCCGCCCCGGAGGTCGCATCAGCAGCATATTCGCCCGGCATAACTTCCAGTTCCCGGGCAAGGGCGTCCTGGTCAAAGGCAAAATCCGTCACCGCCCTCTGGATCTTCTCTGCAAACGCACCTGCCTCTTCGGTGCTTTCCGATACTGGCCAACCGAGGTAAAGGCGAAGACCGTCCGCCAGGGACACGAACAGTTCCTGCTCCGGCGAACGTTCCACAATGGCGAGCACCTCCGCAGCGCGGCCCAGGGCCGCCAGACGAATGGAAAAATGCGCCAGGAGCCGCGGGCAATCACGGCAAACTTGGCCATCGGCAAAGAACATCTCTAGCTCGGCAAGGTAATGTTCGCGGGTTGCATTCATGGCAGATGTATTTGTCAGTTATATGTAAACGCTGATTCCCCTCCATAAGGTCACAATATATGAAAACGATAAAGTATATAACTTTCATCCTTCCGCAATTTACATGCCTTTAGCTTATATTATAGGGGATTACGCTTTTTGTATAGGGGCATACCATCGTTAAGATAGGGTGTAATACCCGCCTATAAATACCCGGCGGATTAAATATGCATGGTGAAGCCCTGTTCTGCCCACGCTATCGCCTCAAGCGCGCTTTCCAGACTATTCCCTCTGCAGGCATGGCTTGTACCCAATGGGCCTATATATAATGCAAACCATCGGCGTCTCGGGAAAATTTTATGGGATAATTTCCCTAATCGGACTTTTCTATTTTGCTGGCCGGACGACGGTTGGTATTTCGGCAAAAAAAATTCGCCCCGCCCAAATGGGCGGGGCGAATTGGAGAGGCAAATAACCTGGAACCGATTATTGGTTGATCACAACGGTGACCGACGGCTTTACCACCGTGTCCGCCTGGGCGTAGTCAGCCATACCGGTTGGCTGAACGACCGGGTTGATCGGCACGAGGGCGTCCGCCACGAAGGCGGCCGGCGCCTTGGCCTGGGTGCGGGTAGCGGCGAAAACCGCCAGGCCGAGAGAAAGAAGGCCGGCGGCAAAAGCGGGGAAAAGACGGGTGATTTTCATTGAGATGCTTTTTTAGGTTGGTGAGTCAGTTCCTTGACCGGAAGCCCGCCGCAGCGCGAGGCAGGGCGGGCTGGGGTCAAAAGATGCCGGGCGGATCAATGAGCCGTATCGCCGCCGGTGCCGCTGCCGCCATCATCCGGCAGCAAAGTGGGATCGCTTACAACAACATCATCGCCCACCTTAAAAGCGGATTGGGCGGAAACGGGAGACGCATTGGCGACGCGGGCAGTGGCGAAAACAGCGAGGCCGAGCGAGAGCGCGGCGGCGAGAGTGAGGAAAGCGCGTGTAATTTTCATGGCGGTGATCGATTGAAGTTGTGGTTGTGTCGAAGTTGACGGCGCCAATGTACCAGCCTACGGCGGGGCCAACCATGGGCGGGTTGGAAAGCGGGGTGGGAAGATTTCCTGCGTAATTTCTCGCCGTCGCCCCGCCCATCGGTATTTGAGGGGGTTTCAGACGGTCTACCCCGCTCGTCCTCATGAAACCTGCCCGCCTTGTCATCGTCGAGGACCACACCATGGTCCGCCAACTGTTAAGCGATGCCGTGCGCATCGATCCGGGCCTGCAGATCGCCGCAGCGGTGGGATCCGTGGCCGCCGGGCTGGCGGCCTGCCTGGCCCACAAACCTGATCTGGCAATAGTCGACTGGATGCTGCCTGACGGTTCCGGCCTCACGTTGGTGCAGCAGGCGCAGCCGCGGCTGCCGCATCTGCGCTTCATCATGGTCACATCAAACGACCAGGAGCATGTGGTACGGGAGGCGAGCGAGACCGGGGTGCAAGGTTTTGTCTTCAAACGCTCTTCGCTGGAAACATTCCGCGAGGCCGTCGCCGCCGTTCTCCAGGGCCAGCGATTTTATTGTCCGGAAAGCAGCCAGCTTCTGCTCGCGGCCAGCCGCAGCGAAGGCAGCGATCCCGCCCGGGGACTGACGCCGCGCGAACGCGAAATTCTGCGCGCCGTGGCCGGTGGCCTGGGGACAAAAGAGATCGCCGGCCGGCTGGACGTGAGCGCGAAGACCGTGGCCAACCATCTCGCCACGCTCAAAGAAAAACTCCAGATCCATGAAATGGCCGGCCTGGTGCGCTATGCCATCAAGCATGGCTTTGCCGATACGCCGTAAACAGACTGATTTAATCCGAGAGAGCGGGAGGCGCCAGCAGGCCTGTTTCTATTTGAGGGCCACATTTGGTTTGACCCATATCCAGAGGATCGCGTGGGAGAAATGAAAGGCGATCCGTCGTGTGCGTGGCCGCAACTATCGTCCGGCGGCGCGCAGCTGATCCAACTTTTCACGGGCGGCGGCCAAGCTGGGATCGAGCCGCAGTGCCGTCTCGAATTCCCTCTCCGCCTCCGCCGTTCGTCCCGGCAGATCCATTAAAATATTGCCCAGATTGTAATGCGCCTCGGCGTAGCCGGGCTTGAGCCGCACTGCGGCCTGCAGATGCGCGATGGCGTCCGGCTGCCGCCCGGGAATGAGCGAGAGCGCGCAGCCGAGATTGTTGTGGGCCTCGTCGTGATCGGGATTGGCCCGCAATGCCGCTTCCAGCTCGCTGATCGCTTCCGCCGTATTGCCCGAAGAATTCATCAGGGCATTGCCCAGGTTGTAATGCGCCTCCCCATCATCGGGGTTGAGCCGCAGCGCCGCCCGGAATTCGGCCATGGCCGCTTGAAGTTCTCCCGGTATTTGCGCGAGGGCGGCACCGAGGTAATTGTGGGTCATGGCTTGGTTGGGATCGAGCCGCAACGCCTCCCGAAATTCGGCCACGGCCTCGGTCAAGCGACCGGACGTTTTGGCCAATGCCAGGCCAAGATTGGCGTGCGCCCTGGCGTAATCGGGCTCAAGCCGCAGCGCCGCCTGAAATTCGGCGATCGCCTCCGGAAGCCGGTCGGGCGTCGCCATCCATGCCATTCCAAGGTTGTCGTGGGCTTCGGCATAATCCGGATCGAGCCGCAGCGCTGCCTGATATTCCGCGACCGCCTCGGGCATGCGCCCGGGAATTCTCGACAGGGCCGCGCCAAGGTTGTTGTGCGCAATGGCATAATCCGGATCGAGCCGCAACGCCTCCTCGCATTCGGCAATCGCCTCCGGCAGCCGGCCGGGAATCCTGACCAATGCATTGCCCAGGTTGTTGTGAGCCCGGGCGTAATCCGGATCAATCCGGAGCGCTTCCCGGCATTCAGCGACTGCCTTCGGCAAATATCCCAGACTGGTCAGAGCGGCACCCAAATTATTGTGCGCCTCGGCATAGTCCGGCTTGAGCTGAAGCGCCGCCTGGTAGCACGCCGCGGCTTCGGCGAGGCGGCCGGCCTGGCGGGAAAGGACGTAACCGAGATTGTTCAAGGCGCGCGCGTTGCGAGGGCATTTGGCCACAGTGTCACGCCAGATTGCTTCGGCGCTCCGGTAGTCTTCATTGCGCCTGACGCTGAGCCAGCCAAGCCCCGCCGCCAAAATTGCTCCGAGAATGAAGGCGCGTTTCCCCAGCAGACGAAACAGTCCGGCCACGGCCAGAAAACTCACAGCCGCCAGTGAAAGGTAAACCCGATGTTCGGCCATTGGCTGACCGGCAACCGGCACCACACTGGTCGCGGGAGCCAGGACAAGAAAATACCAGACGCCGGCAAAGCCGGGCGCGGCGCGGCACCAGACCGCCCTCGCCGTCGCCACCAACAGCGCAGCGAGGAGCAGCGCCTGGGGCAGCACGGTGATACCGCGCCACACCAGGTCCGGGCCGTAATCCAGCACCAGTGGATGCGGCCAGAGGGAAAGCTTGAGATAAAGCGCGAGGGAGCGGCAGGAGGTCAGCCCGTACTGCCACCAGGTGACGCCGGCGTTGAATCCGGCGCCGCGCTCGTGCAGGCCGCTCATCAAGCGGGCCAGCACCAGCCAGGTGGCGGCCAGGGCAAGATAGTAGATCCAACGCCGTCGCCAAGCCTCGCGCCACGAGCTGCTGACAAAGGTCCGATCGTAGAACAATACGAGTACCGGCGCCGTGACGATGATTTCCTTGCTCAATGCACCGAGCAGGCAGCTTAAAACAGAAGCCAGCAACCAGAGGCGCGCCGCCGGCACGCCGAGGCCGGCTGCTTTATCGCGGGTTTCCGAATCTTCCGCGCCACGGAGAAAACAGTAAAGCGTGAGCAGATAAAAAAGTCCCATCAGCTCCTCTGCTCTTTCCGAAAGGTAAGTCACGGACTCGGTCTGCAGGGGATGCACCACCCAGATGACGGCCGTGGCGAGGGCGAGGGGAAGCGCCGCCGCGCCGAATGACTGCCGGAGCGCCGGCCGGCGCAGGGTCCGCCGCAGGATACCGAACAAGACCAGTCCCGCCAGCGCGTGGAGGAGCAGGTTGAAAGCATGATAGCTCCACAAGTGCAGGCCGCTCAGCGCGTAGTTGACGGCAAATGTGAGATTGAGGAACGGACGGCCGCCGGTCGTGCCGGCGGCCGGGGGCGCCAGCGCATCGCCCAGATGCTTGATGGTCGGGTTCTGGGAAATCGCCTCCGGGTCGTCAAAGACCAGCGCGCCGGAAAAGCTGTTGGCGTAAGCAGCGAGCGCGGCGAGGACGATGATGACACCGGCAAAGGCGATGGCGCGGGGGGACTTCCCGTCAACCGATCCTCCGAACGAGGTGGCGCGCGGCCGAGGGGATCCATCCGCCGCGTTTCTTTTGGCCGCGGCTGGAATTTTTTCTGCCATCGGCTAATTAAAACTTGGCTGTGACACCGGCTACCGACTCAGGCTTTGCACTCCATCGCCGCGCCGCGCGGTCAGGCCGAGGCTTGCACCAACTCGCGATCACCGCCGAGGTCGATTGGTTCGCTCGAAGCCAGCTCCACCGCTGCCAGCAGCGGAATCACCCGATTGTCATCCGCCGCTTCCGCGGCAAATTGCAATTCGCGACAGCAGCGCTGAAGCCGGCCGGCGCCGAGCGTGTCGGCGCTGTTTTTGAGGTAATGGGCCAACGAACGGAGGGCCAGCCAGTCGTGCGCCCGGGCGGCACCGCGCAGTTCGTCGACCACGCGCGGCGTCTCGCGCGCATAAATCTCGAGTAATTTTTCCCGCAGCTCCGCCACGGTTGCCGCCGCCGCAGCTTCCGCTTTGCGACCGAGTCGCCGCGCCACCGGCGCGGCCGATATGGCTTCGGAGAGAACGGAGAGCGCCATGGGTTTGACCAAAAAGCAATCCATGCCCGCCGCCTGGGCGAGCACTTCCTTCTCCGGACGTGCGTCGGCGCTCAGTCCGATGATCCAGGGCCGGCCCCGTGCACCTCCCTTGCTGCGCAACCGCTGGGCGGCGGCGTGACCGTCGAGCCAGGGCATGGAAAGGTCGAGCAGGATAACATCAAAGGTGCGCTCGCGCGCTTCCTCCACTGCGGCCAGACCGTCGCGAGCCTCGGTGACGTTGGCACCGCGTCCGCGAAGAAACGTGGCGAGCAGCTCCCGCACCAACGTGTTGTCGTCGGCCACCAGGACGCGCAGTCCCGGCCAGACCGCCTTGGCCGCCTCGGCCTGGGCAGCCGGACTCCCGGCGGGTTGCTCGGTTGGGGGCAGACCGAGCGGAAGGCGGACGATGAAATTGGACCCGTGTGCGCCATCGCTCTCCACGTGCACGCTTCCTCCCATGGCCTGGCAAAGCCGGCCGGTGAGTGCCAATCCCAGGCCGGTGCCTTGCTCCGCGGCATCGCGTTCCAGCCGGATGAAGGGTTGAAAAATCCGCTCCTGATCTTCCGGAGCAATGCCCGGCCCGGTATCGACGACCGCAAATTCGACCCAAACGCCGGCGTTGGCCCATTCCGGTACCGGCCCGCCGGCCGCCAGCGGAGCGCAGCGCTGCACCTTCAATTCCACACTGCCCTCGCGGGTATATTTGGCGGCGTTGTTGAGCAAGTTGAGCAGCACCTGGCGCAGACGCGCGCCGTCTGTCCGCACCACTTCGGGCAGGCCGGGTTGGAGTGTGCGGGACAATTTCAATCCCTTGGCTTCGGCACGGGGCC
>DASRHD010000172.1:0-10854 GCA_035650695.1 Opitutaceae bacterium | reverse complement strand
CAACAGGAACATTTGGTGCCTTTGGAACTGCGGTAGCTGCTGGAGCGGCCGGAGGTTTTGCGTCTGGATTCTCGACAAGCTTGCTAAATGGCGGAAGTATAGGATGCGCATTTAGAGCAGGCTTGATTGGTGGAGCGTGGGGCGCACTCAGCGCGGCCGTTACTTTTGGCATAGGCCAGTATTTTGATGGCCTTGAAAAAGGCTTATGTGTCGGAGATGGTTGGGGATATGCGTTGGACGAAACTGGCCGTATCGTGGCACACGGTGTAGCCGATGGGCTTATGTCCGAGGCCCAAGGCGGCCAGTTCCGGAGCGGTTTTTATGCCGGAGCATTTTCTTCCGCGGCCGGCTCCCTAGGTCTGAATAAGACCTTTACTACCAACAAGGACTTAAACTATGTTGCACATGTCGCGGCTTATGCGGCAGTCGGTGGAACAGCTTCTGTTCTCGGCGGAGGAAAGTTTGCCAACGGTGCCACCACTGGTGCATTTACGTATATGTTTAATGATGCAGCAGAACAACTTAAAAAAATAAATTCGATGAAACTTTCCATACAAGACCCTGTGATTAAAAGAGGCCTTCCTGCAGGTACAAAGGATAACGTAGACGCCATAACAGCTCCTGAACTTCATACAGATATATTAGGAGATACAGTCACCGCAACTTTAACTGGTACCATATACATTAAAGCAGATGCTTACGATGATCCCGATATTCGAAATGAATTGATTGCCAGAGAAATGGAACATTACGACGATGCGTCGGCACTATTGATAAATAATTATGCCGGAAGGCTTCAAAAAAATTTGCTTGGCCAGCCGAATGATTCGGCGGCACACACATATTTAACCAATTCAGGAAAATATTTTAGCGCAACGTATAATAATAGTGGACTCTTTTGGGATGGTAACGGCTATCATTCAATGAGGGTGAATGCAGATGGATACCCTGTTGGCGGATATGCTGGCGGAAGGCCTAGTCAGGCCGAAATAGAAAGATACAGACGAACGATTTATGGAGGTGAACCATGAGTAAACTACTATTGTCGAGTTTCATCATCTTGCTTATATGCTTCATAGATAATCACTCATATTGCCAGCAAGTTGAAGCGGGATTAGCCAAGGATGAACTCGGTTTAAAGCTGCTTTCGATGCGGACCGGTGACTACGGCGTTATTGAAATGATTTTTGCATTAAATAATAATGGAAATCGTTATTATTTATATAATGCTTATACGGCTATTTCAAAAAATTCAAATGGCGATGTGTTGCTATTTGAACGAGTTTTGATGGCCAAAATTACAATTAAGTTCAAAGACGGATCTTTGATAACTAATGATGTTATAGAACGAACTAACTTAGATCGATCTCACCCTATTGTATTAACTCCATGCAGCCCAAGTGGGAGACGCCGCGTAGAAATTGTAGGCGTTGCGACTAGCTCTACAGATATACAAGATTGTATAGTTGCTAATGAAAGCAAGCATAACCTTTCGGACATCGCTGGGATTTATGTCGGTATTCCTATTTATGAATACAATTCTCCAGGCCTTACGACAATCCATGCATACATTGAATCTTCATTAATCGACTTTAAAATAAAAAATGAATAAATGGAAAGGTGGCAAAAGAAAAGGATCGAAGGGGTCATGTCGTACCTTTTACCTTCGCGGCCGAATATAGTCTGTCACCCTGCCGAGTTGGCGCCTAAGCTTAGGCTCGTACCGAGCGTGATGACATCAGCGTACATTGTGTAAGTTGTCATGTGATCGATCGCGGCCCGCGGCTTCCGGGATGTGCGCGCGAAGGCAGCGTTTAAATCCCGGTTTTGACCGCTTCCTAGGCGCTGGAGCGGTTCCCTTTTCCGAACGGCGCAGATGCGATGCTTGGTCGCTGGAAGGAGCCAGGCCGCGTTAAGGCTGGGCTTTCTTGGGCGCTGAAAATCGGTTTGCATTCTGCCCGATGGAAGACTGGTTCGGCGAAAAAATTAGTTGCGGGGCTGACTGAACTCCTTGGGCGGGCATCGGATGGCTGCCCCATAGCCCCACGGGGTTAATTCCTACCCGGTTTTTCGGCTCCGTTGCCGTCTTTCGCGGTCTGTTGCGGCCCATCCGTGGCGATTTCAATCGAAAAACCAAGCGGGCTTGAGAAGGTCACGGTTGCGCGGCCTTCCCCTATTGCCCCAACTGAATTGAACTTACGAATGCTGCCTCTGCAGCAGTCGATGGCGGTGGCACTGCAGCTTGCCGGCCCCCTCGGGGTCTATCTCGAGCAGCTGGTCTGGCGAATGCGTCCGCCAATCGAGGCGCAGGTGCTGGAGGATTCCTTCAACGCCGTCGCGGCCCGGCACGCTGCGCTGCGCGCCGCCTTTGCCGTAACGGATGAGCCGCACCTCGTGGTCCATTCGAAAATTTCCGTGAAGGTGGAGGAAATTTCCCGGCCGACGGACGAAGCCGCGCGCGATCAGGCGCTCAATGAATTTTTGGAAAAAGACCGCCGCAATTCGCCCGACCTGGCCGCGGCGCCGGTATGGCGGCTGAGCCTGTTGCGGTTTGCGCCGGACGATGCCGCCCTGGTCTGGACCTTTCCGCACGCGATGCTGGACGGCCGTTCCATCGCCCGCATCCTCGAGGAGGTGGCGCGCGAGGTAACCTCGGCCACGCCGGGCCGGAGCCAGGTGAACGGCGACGATTCGGTTTCGTTTGCGCAATACCAGTCGCGCCGCGCGGAACAAGACTTCCAAGCGTCGATCGACTGGTGGGCGAAAAAGCTGGAGGGTACGCCCGGTCCGGTGGAGTTCCCCAAGGATCCCGATGCGCCGGGCAATGGCCAATTCGTGGCGGAGTTCGCGCTCAATGAGTCCGCGATGACGCCGGTTTTGGCGATGGCGGAGCGACTGGGGGTGACGGCCAACACCCTTTGCCAAGCCGCCTGGGCCCTCGTGCTCGGCAGCCAGTCGGGCATGCGCGACGTGGTGTTTCTCACTGTGCGGGCCTGCCGCCAGGGCCGCGACGGGCGCGATTCCGCGCTATGCGGCATGCTGATGAACAGCGTGCCGGTACGGGCAAGGCTGGACCGCGAGACGACAGCCGCGGCGTTCCTCACCGGCTTGCGGCGCCTGCAGGTGGAAGCGCGGGACCACGAACTGGCCCCGCTCGAAGAGGTGCAGCAGGCGGCGGGATTCTCCTCTGGGGCCGGATTGTTCACGAGCGGCTTGATGGTCGATTACGAAGACGTCTGGTGCCGGGCCGCGGCCCTGCTCGGCACGGGACATGATTTTTTCCTCGAGGAGCGGCCGACGCCCACCCCTCTCCTCTGCGTGACGGTGCGCCGCAGCCTGAAGGCGCGGTTGATCGCGCGCGGCGCGCAGATGAGCGAGGCCACGGCGGACCGCATGGTGCAACAGTTCGGTTTCGTCTTGCAGGAACTGGCGCGAAATCCTGACCGCCGGCTGGAGGAATTTGACCTAATCACGCCGGAGGAGCGCTTCCGCACGGTCGCCGCCTACAATGCGACGGTGGCGCCGTTTCCGGCGAATTCCTGCCTGCATCACGCCTTCGAGGCGCGAGCGGAGACATCCGCCGCACGGACTGCGGTGATCGGACCGGATGGCGTGCTCACCTACGCCGGCCTGGAGAAGCGGGCCAACCGCATCGCAAACCGGTTGATCGGGCTCGGCGCGCGGCCGGGCGGGCTGGTCATCATTCGTCTGGAGAAATCGACCGACCTGGTCGCCGCCATATTGGGCGTCCTTAAAACCGGATGCGGCTACGTGCCGGTGGATCCGGACTGGCCGGAGGAACGGTTCCGTTTCATCGTGCGCAGCACGGCGCCGGCGGCGATCGTGAGCATGTCCGGGCATTGTCCGCCGGTATTCGAGGGGACGCACGCGCTCCTGCTCGACCGCGATCGGGATTCGCTCGCCGAGGCGGCGGCGGCGCGGCCGCAAATCGCGGCCGATCCGAGCTCGATCGCCTATATCATTTTCACCAGCGGATCGACCGGCGTGCCCAAGGGCGTGGCGATCGATCACCGCGGGGCGGTGAACACCATTACCGACTGCAATTACCGCTACGCGGTGCAGGCGTCCGACCGGATTTTCGGCATTTCCGCGTGCACCTTCGATCTGTCGGTCTACGACGTGTTCGGAACGCTAGCGGCCGGAGCGGCGGTGGTCTTGTGTCCGGGCAAGGCGGCGCGCGATCCGGAGACTTGGTGCCGGCTGGTACGGGAGTACAAAATCACGATCTGGAACAGCGTGCCGCAAATCGTCGAAATGCTGGTCGAGGCGGCGCAGAACCGGCCGGAGCTGCTGGCTTCGCTGCGCTTGATCATGATGAGCGGTGACTGGATTCCAGTCGGTTTGCCCGATCGCATCCGCGCGGTCGCACCGAAAGCGGAAATCTGGAGCCTGGGCGGCGCGACGGAAGCATCGATCTGGTCCATCGCCCGGCCGATCCACCGCGTGGATCCATCGTGGCCGAGCATTCCCTACGGCCGGCCGATGGCGAACCAGTCTTTTTATGTTCTCGATGATGAGTTGCGCCCCTGTCCCACCCTGGTGCCGGGAGACCTTTATATCGGCGGCATCGGCCTGGCCAAAGGCTACTGGGCGGACCCGGCCCGGACAGCGGAGGCGTTCATCACCCATCCGAAATGGAAAACCCGGCTCTACCGCACGGGCGATCGCGGACGGTTTCTCCCTACCGGGGAAATCGAATTTCTCGGACGGCGCGACCTCCAGGTCAAAATCGGCGGATTTCGCATCGAGCTGGGCGAAATCGAGCAGGCCCTGGCGGCCCATTCGTCCGTGCGCGACTGCGCCGTGACCAAGCACGATTCCGCCAAGGGCGCGGCGATCCTGGTGGCGTACGTCGTGCCGAAGAACGGCCAATCCTTCGACGCCGAGGCACTGCGCGTTCATCTCGGCGCCCGACTGCCTTCCTACATGGTGCCGCCGGTGATTGTACCGGTCGATGCCCTGCCGCTCAGCGCCAACGGAAAGGTCAACCGCAAAGCCCTACCCGCGCCGGCCATGCCGGCCGCTGGCGCCGTCACAAACTGGACCGCCGATGAAGAGCTCATGGCCGCGCTCTGGGAAGAGGTGCTCGGCGTCCGGCCCGACTCGCCCGATCGAGACTTTTTTGAATGCGGCGGAACGAGCCTGCTCTCCTTCCGGCTGGCGGAGTTGATCAAGCGGCGAACCGGCCGGCAGATCGGCGCCGAGCGGTTTTTCGAAGTCCGGCCGACCGTCCGGACCATGGCAGCCGAGTTGTCCGCCGGCACGGCCGCGGCACCCGCTCCAGCAGCGGCACCCATCCTGGGCGGGATGGCGACCGGCCATCCGCGCTGGCTGGTACAGGTCAGCTCGGGCTCACGGCCGCCGTTTTTCTTCATCGGCCAGTATCTGGATCTCGGGCGGTTTTTATCTCCCGACCAGCCGTTTTACGGCGTCCTGCTGGGCTTCGAGGTGAGGCTCGAACTTGCGAACGTCAGCTTTACGGAAATTGCCGCGGCGGTCTTGCGTGAAATCCGCCGGGTGCAGCCGCGCGGCCCCTACTATCTGGGCGGTTATTGCTTCGGCGCCGTGCTGGCTTTCGAGATTGCGCTCCAGCTCCGCCAGGAGGGCGAGGAAATTGCCTACTTCAGCATGTTCGAAGCCGCGGCGCCCCGGAGCATCGGCCAGCAACAGCGGCCGCGATTTGAAAAATGGCGCTACCGGTTGCGTCGGCTGCTTCAGACCTTCACGACCAATCCATTTTCGGTCACGGCCAAGAGCATCGAACGCCTGCTCGACGACGTGCGCCTGCGCTTCCTCGGACTTTCCGGCGACCGGCCTTTTGCCGATTTCGCGCCGCAGCGCTATGACGGGCCGATCGATCTTTTCCTTTGCCAGGAGTCGCCCCAGCGGCTCTTTCCCGAGCGCGACGCCCGGCTTGGCTGGGCGAAATGGTGCACATCGCTCAATGTCGAGGAAGTTCCGGGCAATCACATCACGATGCTGCGCGAGCCGCAGGTGCGCACCCTCGCCCCAAAAGTTGACGAGCGGCTGCGTCGCGCCCAGGCCGCCGCGGCGCGCCGCTGAGATTCATCGACCGGCAACCGCATAGGCTGCCGCCAGGGTGAATTTTTGGCCGATGCGATAGCGGCCGCGGAAGCAGGCCGCCTGCTTGCCCGCAATCTGGATCGGCTCGGCAAGGGTGAGTTTCCATTCCTCAATCGCTGGGGCGATCTCCACCGTCAGGTCCTGAAAGTTGAACCAGCGCTGGACCAGCGGATATTGGTATTTATAGAAAGTTTCCTTGATGGAAAAAATGACGGTGGCAAAACGTTCTTGCTCCCCGTCCGGAAGCGACGCGAGAAGGCGCTTCTCACTGGCGACCATCAACTGGTCCCATAGCTCGCGTCCGACCGCGCCAGTTTCTTCGAGATCGACACCGATGGCGGCGAGATCGCTGCGGCGACCCGCGACCGCGACGGCCAAGCCACCCGCGTGCGAAATGCTGCCGGTGGCGCCTTCCGGCCAGACCGGGACGCGATCCGCGCCGGCAGGGATGACGGCTTGAGTAAAACCGACTTGCTCCAGCGCTTCGCGGGCGGCGGTTCGGCCGGCGGCAAAAGATTTTTTCCGCATCTCGGCCGCCGTCTCCACCGCAGCCGCTTCTGCAGCGGGAAGCGAAGGAAGCGGCCAGATCTCGATCGCGCAGCCGATTCCGCAAGCCGGGGGAAAGAGCGCGCGCAGGGCGCGAAGGGCCCAGTCTTTTTGTGCAGAAAGGTCGGAAGAATTGGCCGTGTTGCTCATTTGCCCGCCGCCAAAATGCTGCTCTGTCCGCATCTTAATCAATGCTCAATCACCGAAAGCGGTCGCGGGTTGTTAATCGCCCCGATCATGCGTGGTTAGCCGTCGGGAAACTTCCGGTGCAAGCTATTGCGAAGCACTTGCTTTTGCTGGAATTGTAAAAACGGTTTGTGTTTGGGAGCGCGGGTGGGATTGTGGCGGGCCGGCGGGAAAACTCCTTCCTGTCCTGAATTTTGTACCCCATGCCCTACTCATCTCCTTTTTACTCTGCGGCTTGCGTCCGCTTTCGCGCGGCTTTGGCCGCGCTGACGCTTCTGGTCACCTGTGCGGTGCCGGTGGCATTTCTTTTGGTTACGCCTCAAGCCTATGCCCAGACCACGGCTCCGGCCTGGACGGCAGGCACTTCTTATAAAGTAGGTGATCTGGTCACCTATAATGGTGTGACCTATGTTTGCCTGCAGGCCCACACCGCCCTCACCGGCTGGGAGCCGCCCAATGTGCCCGCACTTTGGGCCGTGAGCTCCAGCCAGCCCCCGCCCACCGTGCCGGCCACGCCCACCGGACTCTCTGCCGCCGCCAACTCCTCCAGCCAGATCACCGTAACCTGGAACGGCTCCTCCGGAGCGACCAGCTACGACCTCCAAGTCGATGGTGTGACCAAGACCAATATCACCAGCCCCTATGTCCAGATCGGCCTGGCGGCCAACTCCACCCACACCTATGCCGTGCGGGCGGACAACTCGGCCGGCAATTCCGCTTTCAGTGCCTCGGTCTCGGCCACCACCCTGGGCTCAGTCCCCACCGTGCCGGCCACGCCCACCGGACTCTCCGCCCTCGCCAACTCCTCCAGCCAGATCACCGTAACCTGGAACAGCTCCTCCGGAGCCTCCAGCTACGACCTCCAAGTCGACGGTGCGATCAAGACCAATGTCACCAGCCCCTATGTCCAGACCGGCCTGGCGGCCAACTCCACCCACACCTACGCCGTGCGGGCGGACAACTCCGCTGGCGACTCCGCCTTCAGTGCCCTGGTCTCAGCCGCGACCCAAAGTTCCAGCACCGGCAAAGCCACCGGTGTCCCCGGCACGCCGACCCTCTCGCAAAGCACCTGGAACGGCGAAAGCAGCTACACCCTCACCATGAACATGTGGTGGGGCAACAACGGCACCACCTGGCAACTCTTTGAAAACGGCGCCCTCGTCTCGACCAAGACCCTGGTGGACAACTCCCCCAACGCCCAGACCGCCAGCTTCAGTTTCACCAACAAACCCAACGGCACCTACACCTACACCAACAAACTGACCAACAGCTTTGGCACCACCACCGGCAACACCCTGGTCTACACCGTGACCCAAGGCGGCACCGTGGCCACCATTCCGCCCGTGCCCACCGGCCTTTCCGCCACGGCCAACTCCACCAGCCAGATCAGCGTGACCTGGAATAACTCCAACGGAGCGACCAGCTACGACCTCCAAGTCGACGGCGTGACCAAGACCAACGTCACCAGCCCCTATCTCCAGACCGGCCTGGCGGCCAACTCCACCCACACCTATGCCGTGCGGGCGGACAACTCCGTGGGCGACTCCGCCTTCAGTGCCCCCGTCTCCGCCACCACCCAGGCCGTTCCCACGATTCCGCCCGTGCCCACCGGCCTCACCGCCACGGCCAACGGCGCCAACCAGATCACCGTGACCTGGAATAACTCCAACGGAGCGACCAGTTACGACCTCCAAGTTGACGGCGCCACCGTGACCAATGCGGCCAACCCCTACGTCCAGACCGGCCTGGCCGCCAGTTCCACCCACACCTACGCCGTCCGCGCCGACAACGCCGCCGGCGACTCCGCCTTCTCCGCCACCGTCGCCGCCACGACCGGATCTTCCGGTTCGCCGTCGCCGCTGCCGAAGCACCTGCTCACCGGCTACTGGCAGAACTTTAATAACGGCGCGAAGGTCCTTCGCATCAGCGACGTGCCCACGACCTACAATCTCATTGTCGTGGCCTTCGCCGATTCCACCACCACACCGGGTGCCGTCACCTTCAACCTCGACTCCGGCCTGTCGTCAGCGCTCGGCGGCTACACCCCGGCGCAGTTCACCGCCGACATCGCCACGGTCAAGGCCCGCGGCCAGCACGTCATTCTTTCCGTCGGCGGCCAAAACGGCACGATTTCCATCTCCGATTCCACCAGTGCCTCGAATTTCGCCAAGAGCGTCAACGCGCTCATCGCACAATACGGATTTGAAGGCGTCGACATCGATCTGGAAAATGGGATAAACTCCACCTTCATGGCCCAGGCCCTGCGCGGAGTCAAAAGCGGCTCGATCATCACCATGGCGCCGCAGACCCTCGATATGCAGACGACCGGAATGCAGTACTTCCAGCTCGCGCTCGCGATCAAGGACATCCTCACCATCGTCAACACCCAATACTATAACTCCGGCTCAATGCTCGGCTATGACGGCAAGGTCTATTCCGAGGGCAATGTCGATTTCCTCACCGCGCTTGCTACCATCCAGCTGGAAAACGGTCTGCGCCCCGATCAGGTGGGCCTCGGCCTGCCCGCCTCGACCTCCGGCGCGGGCAGCGGCTACGTCAGCCCATCGGTCGTCAACCAAGCCATGGCCATTCTTGCTACCGGTGCGAGCGGTGGCACCTTCCGGCCGCCGCACACTTATCCGGCGCTGCGCGGCGCGATGACCTGGTCGATCAACTGGGACGCCTCCAACGGCTACAACTTCGCCAACACGGTCAGCACAGGATTGAAATCGCTGCCGTAATCGTCCCACGCAATTTTGGCTTAACGCTCCGCGATCGAGGAATCGATGGCCATACCCTTGGATGTCGTCAAAACGATCGTCGTTCTCATGCAGGAGAACCGGTCGTTTGACCACATGCTCGGCTACCTCAGCCTGCCGCCGTGGAACCGCTCCGACGTTGACGGCCTGAAGACCGATCCGGCTTGGCTCGCTGCGGTGGCGAACCCTTACAACGGAAAAAACTACGCGCCGTTTCCCTTAAAAAATTCAGCGCAAATGCTCCCGGGCGATCCGCCGCACGATCGCGCCCATATCGCCACGCAGCTCGGCCCGGGGCCGGATTTTCCGATGAAGGGCTTTGTCCAGAGCTGCCCCGCACTCGATCCGGCCGCGCAGCAGCCGGTGGTCATGGGCTACTTTACCGGCGATCAGCTGCCCACCACCGATTTTTTCGCGAAAAATTATTCCGTTTGCGACCGCTGGTTTTCCTCCCTCCCCACGAGCACGCAGCCGAACCGCATCATGCTCATGGCCGGCGCGTCCAAAATCGATGACAACCGGGACACCCTTCCTGCGCAGGAGCTGGTTTACGACTGGCTGGAGGCAAAGCGCATCCGCTGGCGCGTCTATCATCAGGGCATTCCGTTTTTCGCCCTCATGCCGCAATGGATCCCGCGCATCCTGCTCGATGATAACTTTCGCGATTTTTCCCGGCTCGTCGCCGACGTGCAGAACGAGGACGACAAGACGTTTTCCCAGGTCATCTTCATCGAGCCGCGCTTCACCGATTCACCGCATGTCGAAACGCCAACGGACGATCATGCGCCGTCCGCCCTCAGCAGCGGCCAGGCTTTTATGGCCCAGGTTTATTCCGCGCTGGTGTCGAACAAGGACCGGTGGCAGGGCACGGTGCTGGTCATCATGTACGACGAGCACGGCGGTTTCTTCGACCATGTGCGGCCGCCGCCGGCGGCGACGTCCGCGCCGGCCAACGAATACCCCGCGTTTTCTTCGCTCGGCGTGCGCGTCCCCGGCTTCGTCGTTTCGCCGCTGGTCGAGCCAGGCGCGGTCTTCCATGGCGTGCTCGATCACACCTCGGTGTTGAAATTCATCGCCGACAAATTCACTCCCGGCCAGCCTTACTCAGACGCGGTGGGGCAGCGTCCGGTCGCCAGCGTGACCGACGTGCTCACGCGCACCTCACCCCGCGCCGATATTCCGCTCCCCGGTTCAGCCCGCGCCGGCTATTCTTCCGGCGCCAGGCCGGCCGATCCCACCCCGCTGGGCTTCCAGAAGG
>DASRHD010000171.1:0-3752 GCA_035650695.1 Opitutaceae bacterium | reverse complement strand
GAAAGGATGAACGGGATCGTTCCGCGCTCGGGAAAGTAAACGCAAACCCGGCCCCCGAAGATGAAAACCGTGGCGACGCTCTGCCTGGTCTCGCCGTTCTCCACGTAGGTGAACTGCACCAGGTTGACCGGCCGGTGGGCGGCGAGACGGGCGGCGGCGAGGGAGGCGTCGCGGAAGGCGCGCTCCTCGTTCATGATCTGCGCCTCCGGCGGATGCGGTTCGGGCGCCTGGACCATGTCTTGAAAATAAAGCGGATATTGCGGCACGATGCCGGGATACCGCGCCAGGATCGGCGGCGTGACCTGACCGATATTTTCGCGCGCGTCGAGCGGAACATCGAGCGGAAGAAAGCCAAAATTGATGTCCCAGGCCCACAACCGTCCTTTCAACTCGAAGACCGCGACGGCGTGTCCCGTCGTCACCGCCTCGCCGTCCTTCGCGCCCCATTGCAGCACGCGAATCCACGGATCGGTGCCAAACTTGTCCTGAAAATCATCGTAAAAGCAGACCGACTCCACAAAGCAGCCGTTGTCCACGCCCAGCGGTTCGTGGGGAAAAGGCGGCTTCACCGCCGATGTCCCCGCGGCGGCCCCGGTCAGCATCAGGGCCGCAAGGAGGAATCCAGATACCGGTTTCATCCCGTCCGGTTAAAGCCATGGTTTTGCCGGCTGCAATCCTTCTGCCGCGAGCCGGGGCCGCCCGTCCGCCAGGCGCCCGGTTTGACTCCGCACCCGCCGGCTTCATCGTGAGGAGAAACTGTGACCGACCCTCTTGAAACCAAGTCCCGCCGTCAACGTGCCTTCCTCGTCGGCTTGCAGACGCCGCAAATGCCGGCGGGCGAAGGCGGCGAGCTGCTGGCCGAGCTGCACGAGCTGGTGGAAAATCTCGGCTTTTCCGTGGTGCAATCCACCTTGATCGCCCTGCGCGAACCGACGCCCGCCTTTCTCGTCGGCCGGGGCAAGGCGGAGGAACTCGCCGGCCGCGCCCGGGCCGAGTCCGCCGACCTGATCGTCTTCGACGAAAATCTTTCGCCTGCCCAGCAGCGCAACTGGGAAAAACTCTCCGGCCTGGTCGTGATCGACCGCCAGGAGGTGATCCTCGAGGTGTTCGCCGACCGCGCCCACACCCGCGAGGCCATGCTGCAGGTCGCGCTCGCCCGCCAGGAATATTCCCTCCCCCGCCTGACCCGGGCCTGGACGCACCTCTCGCGCCAGCGCGGCAAAGGCGCGCTCGGCGGCGAAGGCGAGACACAGCTGGAACAGGACCGCCGCCTCGTCCGCGACCGCATCGCCCATCTCAAGCGCGAGCTGGCGGACGTGGTCCAGCAGCGCGGGGTGCAGCGCTCGCGGCGCCTGCGCGTCCCCGTGCCGACCGCCGCCATCGTCGGCTACACCAATGCCGGAAAATCCTCCCTCCTCAACCGCCTCACCGGCTCGACCGTGCTGGTCGAGAACAAACTCTTTGCCACGCTCGATCCCACCACCCGCCAGCTTTTGCTGCGCAACAACCAGAAACTGCTCGTGACCGACACCGTCGGTTTCATCCGCCGGCTGCCCCACGGACTGGTCGAGGCCTTCAAGGCCACGCTGGAAGAGGTGGTCGTGGCCGATTTCCTCATCCATGTGCTCGACGTGACCAACCCCAACATCGCCAAGCATCATGCCACCACCCTGGGCGTGTTGCGCGAGCTTGGCGCCGACGACAAGCCGACCCTGACGGTCTTTAACAAGACTGACGCCGCCGATGCCGCCAGCCTGGCCCACGCCCGCGCCCTCGCGCCCGATGCGCTCTTCATTTCCGCCCGGACCGGGGCCGGCCTCGAGGCCCTGCTCGATCGCTGTTCCGAGCTGATCGCCGGCGAATTCGGTTCCGCCGCGCTGCTCGTGCCGCATGATCGCTACGATGTCATCGCCCGCCTGCACCAGCTCGGCCACATCCAGACCCAGGAGCACCGGGAGGACGGCGTACTCATTCGCGGACGCTTCCCGGCCGCGCAGGCCGGTTTCTTCGCCCCCTTCGTGATCGGCAACGGGCACTCCGCCGGAGAAGTCACTCCGGATGGAAAAGCAGGTAGTAAAGCCGGCCGTAGACCTCGCGCAGCGACAGCTCGCTCATGAGCAGGGCGTCCGGATTGGGGAGGAAGTCCAGCAGGGTGAGGCGGCGATTGGGGTTGCGCTGAAAGTCGACTGGAAACGGCGTGAAATCCACGCCGGCGCGACGGAAGAGCCACGCCGCGCGCGGCATGTGCCAGCCGGAAGTGACGAGAATGACATGTTTCCAGCTATGTTCCAGGCACAGCGCCTTGCCGGAACGGGCCTCGTCGGCCGTGTCGCCGACCTGCGGGGTGAGAAAAATTTTTTCCGCCGGTATGCCCGCGAGGATGGCCTGCTGGCGCAGAACCTCGCCTTCCGTCACGCGGACCTTCTCCCAGGGAAAGCTGGCCCGCGAAAACACGATCGCGTCCGCCTTGCCAGCCCGCACCAGCGCCACGCCGACGTTGAAACGCTCCACCGCCTCGTTCCAGGACGGAAAATCCGCCCCGGGATGGTTGTTGCCCAGAATTCCGCCGCAAACGATCACGGCATCGGCATGGGCGCTGCCGGCGATGGTCTGCACCGGGTACTGGTCCTCCAGGCGGCCGATCAGGGCGTTGCTTATGGCCGGCATGCTCGCGAGGTAGAGCAAGGCCAGCGCCGCGATCAGAAGCGGGCCGCGCCGTTTTTTCCAAAAAATCGCCACGAGCAAAAGCAGGCAGGTCAACCCGGTCGGCAGCAGGAAAATCGGCAGCAATTTGTGAAGAAAAAGCATGGCGTGCCCCCACGAAAAGCCCCGTGCGGACAAACGCCACCAAAATTCGCCGCCCCGGCAAAACGGCTTGCCCGGGCCCGCCCCGGCGGCATGACGGAACCATGCCGGCGCCCTCCGCCGATTTTCGCCTGCTTTTTGCCTCCCGCATGCTCCGCCTTTTTGCCTGCGGTTTTCTCGCCGTTGTCCTCGCGCTTTACCTGTCCGCGCTCGGATTCAGCGAAGGCCGGATCGGCCTGCTGCTGACACTGACCTTTCTCGGCGACGCCGCCATCTCGCTCTGGCTGAGCATGCGCGCCGACCGCTGGGGGCGGCGGCGCACCCTCCTGGCCGGCGCCGTCCTCGTCGTGCTCGGCGGGGCCGGCATGGCCGCGACCGACAATTTTTTCGTTCTCGCCGCGGCCGCCACCATCGGGGTGATCAGCCCGACCGGAGCGGAGGTTGGGCCATTCCTCGCCGTGGAACAGGCCTGTCTCGCCCACGTGACCGGAGACCGCGAGCGCACGCGCCTCTTTGCCTGGTACCACGTGGCCGGTTTCACCCTGAGCGCGCTCGGCGCCGCCGGCGGCGGCGCGCTGGCCCGGGCGCTGCAGGACGCCGGCTGGACCGCGGCGGCCAGCTATCGCGTCCTCTTCTGGCTCTACGCCGGCGTGGGGCTGGTGCTGGGCCTGTTAAGCCTCCGCCTCAGCCCGGCGGTGGAGGTGCATGCCGCCGGCGAGCGCACCGGACCGGTCGTCAGCCTGCTCGGCCTGCGCGCCTCGCGCCCCATCGTCCTCCGCCTGGCCGGGCTTTTCTCCCTCGATGCCTTCGCCGGCGGCTTCATCGTCCAGAGTTTTCTCGCCTACTGGTTTCACCGGAGATTCGGCGCGGACGTCCGGTCGCTCGGGGCGATTTTTTTTGGCGCCAACCTGCTCTCCGGCCTGTCCGCCCTCGCCGCCGCTCCGCTC
>DASRHD010000170.1:0-2263 GCA_035650695.1 Opitutaceae bacterium | reverse complement strand
TACCGGTAAGGCCGAGTTTTCGCATCAGCGGCTGATTGCAATGGTGTCCGCCGCGCAGCGCGATTCCATCCTGATCGGCGAAGGTCACGATATCGTGGGCATGGACGTCACGCAGGGCGAAGCTGACCAGGCCGCCGCGTTCGTCCGGCGGGCCGAGCCGGCGGATGCCGGGAATCTGCCCGAGTATTTCATAGGCGCGGCGGGCGAGTTCGCCATCGTGCCGGGCGACGGCACCGCGATCGAGCTCGTCCAAAAAATCGCAGGCGACGGCGAGACCGACGGCGTCGGCAACATTGGGGGTGCCGGCTTCGAACCGTTCGGGCGCCGGTTTCCAGCGCGTCTCGAAAAAATCCACGTTGGAGATCATGCCCCCGCCGCCCTGCCATGGCGGCATGGCGTCGAGCAGCAGGCGACGGCCATAGAGCACGCCGATGCCGGTCGGACCGGCCATCTTGTGCCCGCTGAAGGCGAGAAAATCACAGCCGATTGCCTGAACGTCGACCGGCATGTGGCCGATGGACTGCGCGGCGTCGACCAATGTGACCGCGCCGGCCTTTTTTGCCCGGGCGCAAAGTTCCGCCGCCGGATTGATCGTGCCGAGGGTGTTGGAAATGTGAGTGAAGGCGAAAATCTTGACCTCGGACGTGAGCAGCCGGTCGAGCTGGGAAAGATCGAGCCGACCCTCGTCACCGGTCACCGGGAGGTAACGGAGCTGCGCGCCAGTGCGCTGGGCGATGAGCTGCCACGGGACGAGGTTGGAATGATGCTCCATCTCGGTCAGAAGGATGACATCGCCTTTCTTCAAATTGGCCGCGCCCCAGCTGGCGGCGACGAGATTGATCGATTCGGTGGTGCCGCGGGTAAAGATGATCTCCGCCGGAGACGCGGCGTTGATGAATTTTGCCACGCGGGCGCGGGCGGCTTCGTAAGCATCGGTCGCGCGCATGGAAAGGGCGTGCAGGCCGCGGTGGACATTGGCGTTGTCGCGTTCGTAGAAATGTTCGAGTGCGTCAAGGACGGCGCGAGGCTTGTGCGTGGTGGCGGCGTTGTCCAAATAGACGAGCGGTTTCCCGTTCTGCACGGTCTGGTGCAGGGCAGGGAACTGGTCGCGAAGGTCGGTCCAGGTAGACATGGGCGGGAGAAGATGGGTGCGGATTAAGCCGGCGGCAGCGGGTCCTTTTTCAAGGCGTCAAGCGCGGCGTGCCAGGCGAGCGTGGCGCACTTGATCCGGGCCGGGTAGGCATGGACGCCGGCAAAAGCGGCCAGCTCGCTGAACTCATCGGGGGCCTTGCCGGTGGTGATGACGCCGTGAAATTCATCGAACAGGGCTTTGGCCTCGTCCTTGGTTTTGCCCTTGAGGCGGGTGGTCATGACGGACGCGCTGGCTTGGGAAATGGCGCAGCCTTCGCCCTCGAAGGCGATTTCGGCGATCCGGTCGCCATCCAGCCGGAGGAAAACGCTGCACTGGTCGCCGCAGGTCGGATTATCGCCGTGGGCGACGCGGTTGGCGGTGGGCAGCTTGCCCCGGTTGCGCGGCCGGCGGTTATGGTCGAGGATGACCTGCTGGTAAAGCTCATCGAGTTCACTCATGGAAACAACCACTCTCGGATACCTGGGTTAAATTGGCAACTGCGCAACGCGGCCCGGTGAAAATTTACGCAGGGGACGCAAAGTCAGGCTGGCGTCTGGCTCCCGCTTATGGGAAGTGATGCCCGACCATGGCAGTCCCCCCCAACCGCCGTTCCGCCAAGGAAGCGCCGACGAAAGCGCCGACGCTTGAGCCGCCATGGTTATCATTCGCCGCCGGCGCGCTCCTCGTCCTGGCCGGGCTGGCGACCTATCTCAACAGCTTTGCCGGACCGTTCATCTTCGATGATGAATTGTGGATCACAAAAAATCCGAGTATCCGCCAGCTGTGGCCGATCGGATCCGTGCTCTGGCCGCCGTCCGGCGCGATTTATTGCGGGCGCCCGGTGCTCAATTTGTCATTGGCAGTCAACTACGCCTGGGGCGGGACGGGCGTCGGAGGTTATCACGCTTTTAACCTGGCGGTCCACCTTGTCGCCGGCCTGGCGCTCTTCGGCATCGTCCACCGCACCCTGCTTCTGAGCCGAAATGAGATCTGGCGCGCGCAGGCTGCCCGGCTCGCGTTTTTCGCCGCCCTGCTCTGGCTGGTGCATCCGTTGCAAACGGAATCGGTGACTTATGTCATCCAGCGGGCGGAGGCGTTGATGGGCATGTTTTATTTGCTCACGCTCTACGG
>DASRHD010000169.1:0-2970 GCA_035650695.1 Opitutaceae bacterium | reverse complement strand
CCATTACGCAAGCCCAAGGTGTGCTGTCCCAGCCGCAGATCGCCGCCCTGCAACAGCTTCAGGCGCAGCAACAGGCCCAGCAACAGCTGGAGCAGCTGATGCGCAATTCCTTCCGGCAGCAAAACGGCGGAACGCCCCCCTCTGCCACGGTCACCGTCGCGCCCAACGGCACGACGACGGTGACCCGCACCCCCGCGCCTGGTCGTTGAGGGCGCCGGTCAGGCTTTTTCGGGCCGACGGACGGGGCAAGGTTCGCGCAGTCATTCGCCAAATTTGCACAGAGAAAACCCTTGCGGGCGGAAGACCCCGGTGGGAGATTCCTGCTTCGCTATTTTTCACCATGATTGTCACCACCGCGCAGCTGTTCAAACACGCTTATGGCAATTACGCCGTCGGCGCCTACAACATCAATAATGCCGAGCAGGCCATGGGCTTGTTCCGGGGCTGCATCCAGTCCCAGGCGCCGTTCATCATCCAGATTTCCAAAGGCGCGCGCAAGTATACCGAAAAACGCATGCTCGAGGCCATCATCCGGGCCGCCGACCAGATTTTTCCCGAGGCGATTTACGCCGTGCATCTCGACCATGGCGACGAGGAAACCTGCTACGACTGCATTAATTCCGGCTTTTACAGCTCGGTCATGATCGACGCTTCGCATGAGCCGTTCGATCAGAATGTCGCCATCACCAAGCGTGTGGTCGAGGCAGCGCACAAAAAGGGCATCAGCGTCGAGGCCGAACTCGGCATGCTCGGCGGCGTGGAGGAGGACATCAAGGTCGATGAAGGCAACGCCTGCCTGACCAAGCCGGAAGAGGCCGAAAAATTTATCAAGCTGACCGGATGCGATTCACTCGCCGCCGCCATCGGCACCAGCCACGGCGCCTATAAATTCAAGGGCAAGCAGTCGCTTCACTTCGAGGTGCTCGAAGGCATCAAAAAACGCGTCCCCGGCTTCCCCGTCGTTATGCATGGCTCCTCCAGCGTCCCCGCCGACGAGGTCAAGCGCATCAACGCCGCCGGCGGCAAGCTCGACCCCAGCGCCGTGGGCGTGGACGTCAACGAGTACCTTCCCGCCGCCAAGCTCGGCGTGACTAAGATCAATATCGACACCGACGGCCGCCTCGTCTGGACCCGCGTTCATCGCGAATTTTTCCGCGACAAGCCGGCCGAGTTCGATTTCCGCCCCCCCGGGAAGATTTTCATGGAGGAATACGCCAAGTTCATCGCCAGCCGCAACCAACTGCTCGGCAGCTCCGGCCAGATTCCGTCGTTGCGTAAGACGCTGGGCAAGAGCTGAGAACCGACCTGTGGGCTGGAAGCCGATGACTTCCGGCCATAATTCTCTTGGCGTCCTCTCACCGGCTGGCATCTTCTCTGTGATGTCCAGCCTGACCCTTTCCTTGCGGCGCCTCGTCCTGCTCGCGCTGGTCTGCTTCACTACCGCGTTGCGGGCCGAAACGGCCGCCTCCGTCCAGACCGCGCCCCAGACGGTGGCGGACGCGGAGGGCCATTTCGTGGCGAAATTTCCCGGCGCGGTCCAGCGCGGCTCCCAGCCGGTCGAGACCAGTGCCGGGCAGGTGACGATGAACATGATTTATCATGACGGCGGCGCCAGTGCGTTCATGGTCATTTACTGCGACTATCCCGCCGGCATGGTGCAGAGGGCGGGAGGCCCGGACGCGGTCTGCGAAAACGCCAGCAAGGGCGCGGTGAAAAACGTCAATGGTACCTTGCGGGCCTCCTCCGCCTGCCAGGTCGGAAAAGTCAATGGCTTGGAAATCATCGCCGACGTACCGGCCCAGAAATCGGTCGCCCGCATCCGCTTTTTGATCGTTAAAGACCGACTTTACCAAGTCATGTACCTCGGGCCGGTCGGCAGCGAAACTTCCGACGCGGCAAAGGACTTCCTCGATTCGTTCCGCCTCACCCGCTGAGGCCAGCCGGGGCCGCTCCCTGCCTCACGGCAGCCAGGGAAACTTACGGGCGTCGGGCCGCCGCTTCTCGCGCTGGGCGCGGTGGAACTCCTGCGCCTCGCCGCTCAGATAGTAGAGCAGCGTGGCATTTCCGGCCAGTTCCTGCAGGCCGGCCTGTCCGTCGACGTCGGCATTGAAGGCGGATTTGAGGCAACGGATGGCGAGCGGGCTCCGTTCTAAAATTTCTTCCGCCCACTGCCAGCCTTCCGCCTCGAGCCGGTCCACCGGCACGACCGCGTTGACCAGGCCCATCTCCAAGGCCTGCCGGGCGTTGTATTGTCGACACAAGTACCAGATTTCGCGCGCCTTTTTCTGGCCGACAATGCGGGCCAGGTGACTGGAGCCAAAACCGCCATCAAAGCTTCCCATCTTCGGTCCGACTTGGCCGAAGACGGCATTGTCGGCGGCGATCGTCAGGTCGCAGACGACGTGAAGCACATGACCGCCGCCGATCGCATAACCGGCCACCAGGGCGATGAACACCTTGGGCATGGAACGAATGAGTTTTTGCAGGTCGAGCACGTTGAGGCGCGGCACGCCGTCGCCCCCGATGTAGCCGGCCGGACCGCGCACGCTCTGATCGCCGCCGGAGCAAAAGGCGTACTTGCCGTCGGTGTGCGGACCAGCTCCGGTGAGGAGAACGACCCCGATGGAGGTGTCTTCCCGGGCGTCGCTAAAGGCATCGAACATCTGCTGCACCGTCTCGGGGCGGAAGGCATTGCGCTTTTCCGGCCGGTTAATGGTGACCTTGGCCACGCCGGCGGCCTTGTGGTAAAGAATGTCGGAATAGGTTTTGGCGGTCCGCCAGTCGGGTTTCATGACTGAAAAAATGGAAAGTTTTCGGCAATTGTCCATGCCCCACCGCACCGGCGCAGAACCGGGGCCAAAAAAAAGAGCTTTTCAGCGGGAAACGGCATGGACAATGCAAGGGCTTTTCCAAGCATCGGAAGAATCCATGCAATCCCCCCCCGATTCCTCTTCGGCCGCCCGGATCCAG
>DASRHD010000168.1:0-14318 GCA_035650695.1 Opitutaceae bacterium | reverse complement strand
CCACTTCGCGATCGCCGACCATGCCGCCGGCATCCTTGGTCCGTTTGGCCTCCGGGCTGTCGAGCAGTGCGCTCACCACCACCGGCTCGCAGGTGAGATCGCGGGCCTTGGCGATGAAAGACGTATTCGTGCCCTTGCCTGCGCCGGGCGCGCCGCCGAGGAGAATAAATTCCTTGGGAAAGCGCAGGTTTTCGCGGCCAAAATCAGCCTCCAGGCCCTGCCAGATCGATTCAAAGATCAGCTGTGCATCCTTGATTTCGAGGTCGGGCAAACGGGCGCCGCCATCGGCGACAGGCGCCGGCGCGGCGGTTTGGATGGGGCCGGAGGAGGACATGGACGGCGAAAAGGGCGGCCAGCATGCAGATTTCCCGCCGGGATTCGACACAAGAATCGATCTCCTCCGCGACGCCGGACCGGGGCGGAGCGCCGAACGCAGGCTAGGGCTTGGCCGGGGCCGGCTGGGGTGTCTCCGAAGGGGAGGAAGGACGGGGCGTGCCGGCGAACTTGTTGATAATGGGCGCGAGGCGGTTGAGGCGGATGCTCGGCGGCGGCGTGGCGTCAATCAGCGCGAGGAATTTTTCCCGGCGTTGCAGCAGCAATTGCCGGAGGACGGCTTTTTGTTGGTCGTCGAGTTTGAGCTGGTCGGTCAAATGGTCAACGGCGAGCGGCACGACGACGATGGAGGTCATGCCCTCGACCGGCTCGTTGAAAAACGGCAGGGTGAGGGTGGCGCTACCGGCGGAAGTGGTCTGGACGGTGGGCAGCGGAGAAGCGGCGCGCCGGGCCTTCAGGCCCTCGAGGTAGCGCTGATGCATTTTTTCGTACTGCTCGCGCTGGTCGGGCCGGAGGATGGCCTCGAAATCGCGCCGAAAAACCTCGTTGAGGATATCCAGCTTTTGCCGGAAGGCGTCGATATCCGGCTTCATCCGCTCGATTTCGGCGTTGATTTTGGACACGGCCGCAGGGTCGAGCTGCAAGTGGACGTCGAACGAGCGGCTGCGGATCTCGCCGAGCAAAGCGATGGGTGGGGCAAGGAGGGCGCGATGGCGCTGCGTCCAGACGCCCGCGCCAAAACCGACGGCAAAAACCAGAACGGTAAGCGCGGCGATGAGCAGGCGCAGCTTCATGGGGCGGAGGCGAACGAATCGGCTTGGGCCGAAATCTGCTGCCAGTCGGCAAGCGCCTCCTGATTGGTCTCCTCCAGGTCATAGACATGGACGAGCACCACCACGAGCAGGCAGACGGCGGCGGTGCAGGCCGCGAGGAGAAACTGCCCCCTGGCCCGGCGCACGGCATTGGCGGGCGCATGGAGCGCGCGCAGCACGCAGTCCGCAAAATCCGGCGGGAGCTGCGCGGCGGCGCGACGGTAGAGCGCGTGCCAGGCCTTGGAAGTGTCAGGAGTCAGGTTCATAAATCTTGCGAAGTTGTTCGCGGGCGCGGTGGAGGCGGGCTTTGACGGCGGCGACGGTGGTGCGGGTGATGGCGGCCATTTCGACCTGGCTGCGTCCTTCCTGGGCGAGGGCGAGGAGGGCGCGGTCCTTCGGTTTCAATTGTTGCAGGGCGTGATGCAGGGCGTCGAGTTCGGCGGCGTCAACCGTCGTGTCGGTTTCGGGGATGGTTTCGTGTTCGGTTTCAATCGGGGTGAAAAAGCGCCGCCATTTTTCACGGCGAAGGTGATCAATGCAACTGTTGCGGGCGAGGCGGAAAAGCCAGGCCTCGAAATGCTCGACGTCATCGAGGCGGTCGAGGGCGCGGAACATCTTGATGAAAATAACCTGGGCCAGATCCTCCACGGAACTGCTCTGGCCGGTGATGGCATAGACAAAGCCGGCCACGCGCTGTTGATAACGGACAAGGAGCGCGCGCTGGGCGACGTCGTGGCCCTGCTGGGCGCGGCGGACGAGATCGGCCAGCTCGGTCGAATCAGAAATGTCCATGCAGAATACATCTGGTTGTGACTCGTTTGACGCAAAATGTCGCGCGAAAGTTGCGCCGCCGGGCCGATGGGTTGTAGACCGTATGCCGCGGTATGCAAATTGCCCAGAAAGGAAAAATTTTGTGCGGCAAAATGCATGGAAAGGACATTGTTAAGTTTTATTGAGTTTGGTCCAACCCCTTGCAGGGGAAAGGCTAATTTTGCCGGCCGCGCGCCTGGCATGGAAATAGCGAGGAATAGTTGCTTTCTTCTCTATGATCAACTGGGTCATCACCTTTCTCTTGCTCGCCCTGGTCTGCGCCGTGCTGGGTTTTTTTGGAACCGAGTATGACTTTGCTGGTCATTCCGCATGCATTCTTGCCGGTTGCTTTTCTGCCGTAGCGCTGATACTGTGGTTTGTAGATCGGACCAGGCGCCCACGGCTCCACTGAAAGGCGGACCGGAGTGAGTGGTTCTTTTACCGGAGAAATTTTTTTTGAATTCCCGGAGCAATAGCTTCGGGATTGTTAGTTGAAGCTGGACCTGGCGGGGCTGCCTTAGGCGGCCCCGCCTTGGCTTTTCAGGTTGGCCTGCGGGAGCGCAAAAGTTAGTTTTTTTCACGCCAAAAATTTTATGCGTGTTCTCATCGTCGATGATGAAGTGAGCATTCGGAAGACCACCACCATCGCGGTGGAAACCATGGGGCACGAAGTGGTGAGTGCGCCGGGCGGGCTCCGCGCCTTGAAGATGCTGGAGACCGAGGCCTTCGACGTCTGTTTTCTCGACCTCAATCTCGCCGGCGAGGACGGACTCGACGTGCTCGACAAGCTGCAGAAGGCCGCGCCTGGGATGGCCGTGGTCATGTTCACCGCCTATGCCACGATCAGCGCCGCGGTCGACGCGATGCGCAAGGGGGCGTTTGATTTCATTCCAAAACCTTTTACGCCTGACCAAATCCGCCAGGTATTGGGAAAAATTTCCAAGACGCGTTCGCTGGAGCAGCGGGTTAAGCAGCTGGAAAACCAACTGGCCGCCGAGTCGCCGGAGATCGACCTCAGTTCGGCGGAGCCCGCACTGCAAAAGACCCTCTCCATCGCCTTCAAGGCGGCGGAAACCCCCGCCACCGTCCTCATTCTCGGCCCGAGCGGAACGGGCAAGAGCGTGCTTGCGCGCGAAATTCACCGCCGGAGCGCGCAGCGCGACGCCGCTTTTGTCACCGTCAACTGCCCTTCGCTCTCCCGCGAGCTGTTGGAGAGCGAGCTCTTCGGTCACGTCAAGGGTTCCTTCACTGGGGCGGTCGCCGACACCTTCGGCAAGGTGGCCGCCGCCGATGGCGGCACGCTTTTCCTCGACGAGATCGGCGAGATGCCGCTGGAAATTCAACCCAAGCTTCTGCGCCTGCTGCAGGAGCGCGAGTACGAGCGCGTCGGCGAAGCCAAGCCGCGCAAGGCCAACGTCCGCGTCATCGCCGCGACCAACCGCGATCCGGCCGAGGAAGTGAAAGCCGGCCGCTTCCGCGAGGACCTTTTCTACCGGCTGAACGTGATCAACGTCGCCCTGCCTGGCCTGAAAGACCGCCCGGCCGATCTCCCGCGCCTGGCCGACAACTACCTGAAGTTCTTTGTCGCGCGCATCGGCAAGAAGGTGACGGGCTTCTCGCCCCAGGTTCGCGACGCCTTTTCCAGTTACGCCTGGCCGGGCAACCTCCGCGAGCTCCGCAACGTCATCGAGCGGGCGGTCATTCTCGCCAACGGCAGCGTGATCGAACTGGCCGACCTGCCGGAAAACTTTTCCCGCACCCAGCCCGACGCCGCCATTGCGGTCGGTGCCCGGGTCAGCATCGCCGACCTGGAGACCGAGCACATCCGCCGCATTCTCGGTCTCGCCAAAAATCTCGATGAGGCGGCTCGCATCCTCGACATTGACCCCGCCACCCTTTATCGCAAGCGTCATAAACTCGGCCTCGTTTAGGCCGCGCTATGCTTCGCACGCGCCTCTATCTCGGGCTGCTTCCGCTCCTCCTTCTCTTCATCGCCGTCGGTCTCTATGCGGTCTACACCTGCCGCGAGCTCGCCCGCTCGATCGAACACGATCTGATTTCCAGCTACGACGCGCTGCGCGCCTGTTACGAGATGCGCAAGGCCGCCACCGAGATGGACAGCGCCCTTGCCGCCGCCTCGCACGGGGACGCGCTGGCGGCGCGCACCGCCTACGTCCAGCAGCGTGCCCGCTTCGAGAAGAATTTTCATGAGCAGGAGCTGGCCTCGTCCGGCACGGCCCGCGCCCCGCTGATCCAAAAGCTGGACGCGGCCTACAGCCGGTTCACCGCCCAAGGTGACCGGCTTTTCGACCAGGGCACGCTCTCGCCGCTGGAGACGCTGCGTGAAACCGAGACGTCGCTCTTCGCCACCCTTCAGGCGATCGACGACATCACCCAGCGCGACACCGATGCCTTGCGCAGTGCGGAGGCCCGGGCTTCCAACCTGGCGCGTTTCAGCATCAATTTTCTCGCGGTGGCCATGGTCGTGGCGATCCTGCTTTCGCTCTACCTTTCCTACCAGCTGGCCCGTCTGCTCTTGCGGCCGATCCGAACCCTGACCGACGCCGCCGTCGCGCTCGGCGAGGGCCGGCTCGACCGCGACGCCCCGGTCATTTCCAACGACGAGCTGGGCGAGCTGGCCCGCGCCTTCAACACCATGGCGGCCAAGCTCCGCACCTACCGGCAGGCCACGACCGAGGAAATGCTCCGCGCGCAGCGGACGATGGAGGCCACGCTCAACTCCGTGCCCGATCCGGTGTTCGTCATTTCCCGGGCCGGGGTGCACGAACTCCGGAATCCGGCCGCTGAAGCCCTCGCGCAATCGCCTGAATTTGCCCACGGATTTCCTCCGGTGCTGGTCGAGCCGCTCCAGCAGGTGATGGCCACGGGCAACCATTATCTGCCGACGGGCTATGACCACGTGGTCACCCTCAATCTCGGCTCGGAGGACCGCCACTTTCTTCCCCGCATCCTCGCCATTGGCGACGCTGCCAGCGGCTTCAGCGGCGCCGCCCTGCTCCTCCAGGATGTGACCAAATTCCGGCTGCTCGATGACGCCAAAAGCAATCTCGTCGGCACGGTCAGCCACGAGTTGAAGACCCCCCTTACCAGCCTGAGCATGGCCATCTACCTGCTCCTCGAGCAAAATATCGGCCAGCTCAACCCGGGGCAACGCGAGCTGATCGAGACGGCCCGTGACGATGCCGACCGGCTCCTGCGCATTCTCAACGACCTGCTCGACTTGAGCCGGCTGGAAAGCGGCGTTTCCCAGCTGCATTTTTCCCGGCGGCCGGTGCGCGACCTTCTCACCGCCATGGCCCGCGAGATGCACGCCATCGCCGAGGCCGCCCGGCAGACCATCGAGGTGAAGGTCGGCGAAGGGCTCGGTTCCGTCGACGTCGATCCCGACCGCATCCGCCATGTTTTTGTCAACCTTCTGACCAACGCTTCCAAATACTCGCCCTCCGGCTCGGTCATCGTCCTCTACGCGGAGGCCGCGCCCGACAACTTTATCCGTTTTGGCGTGCGCGATCAGGGGCCGGGAATTCCGGCGGAAAGCGTGCCGTTCATTTTCGAGAAATTCTACCGTGTGCCCGCCCAGCCGAAGAAGGGCGCCGGGCTCGGTCTGACCATCGCCCGGGAAATTGTGGTGGCCCACGGCGGCTCGATCGCCTGCGCCAGCCGGCCCGGCGCGGGCAGCGATTTTTATTTTCTTCTGCCAAAATTCGCCGCACAACGGCGCTTTGCCGGTGTCAGTGGGACGCACTAAATCCTCAATCCCCATGCGCACGTTCATCGCCATCATCCTCATTGCCGCCGGCATCGGCCTTATCTGGCACGGTTTTCAAGTCCGCAATTCGCTCAAGGGCAAAGCCCAGGAGGCAGGATCCGAATTGCATCAGAGTTTGAACGGCAATTCCTCCGTCACCGACGCCACTTGGTTTTTTGTCGGCGGCGGCGTCATTGTCATCGCGGGCGTGGCCACCGCGGTGAAACGCTGAATTCTCGGCTGTATTTTGCACGGCGGAGGGAAGGGCGGATGTGCGCTTTGCATGAAGATCGCGCCAGGCGGGGGCGGCCTCCGTCCGCCAGAAATTTTTTATCCTTTAAGCCCAAGGCACATACGCTGCGCCCTTTCCGCTAGCACGATTCATGTTTCCTCCTCTTGAGGCGCATTTTTTTCGCACCGTAACCTTCAACCTGATTCCCACCATGAAACGAAACAACCGTTCTGAAACCCTCGCCGACACCCCCGAGCAGCTCCTGGAGACGCTCCGGCAACTCGTGGCCGAAACCGAGCAGCTCCTTTCCGACGCCAGCGGTCCGGCGATGGACAAAGTGGAAGACATCCGCAGCCGCATCAGTGACGCCAGCGAATCGCTGCAGGAATTCTACGGCTCGGCCCGGCAGCGACTCATCGCCGGCGCGCGGCGCACCGACGAAACCATCCGCGAGCATCCTTACGAGTCGCTCGCGGTCAGCCTCGGCCTCGGCCTCCTGCTCGGCGTGTTGCTCCGCCGTTCCAAGTGACGTCATGGCTCCATCACCGCCCACCGGATTCCTCGGCTCGTTGCGGCAGCTCGGCGACGGCCTGATTGCCAGCGTGGAGGACCGCCTCAAGCTTTTTGCGGCGGAACTGCAGGAGGAAAAATATCGCGTCATCCAGACCTTCATCTGGATCAGCGCGGCGATTTTCACCGCCGCCATGGCGGTCACGTTCGCCAGCCTCACCCTGGTTTACGCCTTCTGGGAATCGGCACGACTCGCCGCGCTCGGCGGGCTGACGCTGGTCTATCTTGCCGGCTTCATCGCCATCGTTCTGCTTTTTCGCCGCTACCTGGCGCGTCAACCGCGGCCGTTTGCCGACACCTTGCACGAGCTGTCCGCCGACCGGTCATGTTTCCACAGCAGGAACTGACCCATCTTGCCCGCCACAAGCAGCGGCTGCGGGCACGCATCGCGGAAGAGCGGGCCGCCTGTTGCGCCGCCGTCCGCTCCGTGACCCGTCCGCTCCGCTGGATCGACCGGTTGCACGCCCGCTGGCGGGGCTTGTCGCCGCTGCTCAGGGCCGCGGCCATGCCGGCGGCGGTTTTATTGCCATGGAAATTGCTGCCGCGAAAAACCCCCTTGCGCGGCTGGCTTCGCTGGGCGCCCATCGCCTGGCGGCTGACCGGGCGCATCCTGCGCAAGTGAGCCGGGCCGCGCGGTTCAGGTCGCGCGGCTGGGCAGGGTGGCGAGCGTTTCCCGCAGGACGGCGAGGAATTGCTCGGTTCCGCGGCTTTGAAAGCGCTGCAGGTGACGCAGCACGTGAATGGTGCGTTTGGGCGCGCGGCCGGAAAGATTGCGGTAAACCAGCGTGCCGGCATCCTCCGGCGCCCGCACCATCAGCGGCAGGATGGAGATGCCGGCGCCGAGCGACACCAGGGCCTTGACCGTGGCGATCTGGGCGCAGAGATGCCCGATGTGCGGTTCGAAGTCATGGTCGCCGCAAAACCGCTGGATTTGCTCCGCCAGGCTGCTGCCGTCGCCGGTGAGAATGAACGTTTCTTCCGCCAGGTCGGCCGGCGTGACACGCGACTTGGTGGCGAGGCGGTGATCCTTGCCGACGACGAGAAGAAGCGGTTCATGGAAGACCGGTTCAACCGAAAGGCGGCGGTCGTTGACGGGCAGTGAAATAATGGCCAGGTCCAGCTCGCCTTCCGCCACGGCATGGGCCAGCTGGCCGCGGAAATTCTCCCGCGTCTGCACCTCCAGATAGGGATGCAGCTCCCGACAGCGGGTGAGCAGCCGCGGCATGAGAAAGGGCGCAATGGTGTTCGAGGCGCCCACACTGATGCGCCGCCGGGCGTGGGCATCATCGCGCAGATCGCGGCTGGCGTCATCGACGTCGGCCAGGATGCGGCGGGCGCGCTCAAGAAAGGTCGTACCCGCCTCGGTCGGCACGGCCCGCCGGCCCAAGCGGTGGAAAAGCTTGTGGCCCAGCTCGCGCTCAAGCTTCATAATTTGCTGGCTGAGAGAAGGCTGGGTAACATTTATTCGCTGGGCGGCGCGGGTGAAATTGCCGCTCTCGGCGATGGCGACGACGTAACGAAGTTGGTGTAGTTCCATAGTTTGAAGCAATGGCAGCGATAATAACAAATAATTTTGATAATGCCAGAACGGGGTTATGATATGCGCGGCCGGATTCTCCGGTCACTTAACCTAAATCAGAAAATAAACATGAAACAGACAACCCTCGTAGGGTTCCAGCTCGCGGCGGTCGTTGCCGCAGTGGTCTTGATGGCTGCTGGTATCGTGGCCCGTGCCCATTCCGACGCTTTTATGGTCGGTGGGTCGGTGCTGGCGATGCTTGCCATCGCGGCCTTCGACTACCGCGCGGGTTGGAAGCGGTTTCTTAGCAAGTAATTGCTGAAAAAACGCTATGCGAGAGGCCGGGGCGCAAGCCTCGGCCTCTTTCGTTTTGGGGCTGGCGGGGCCGGCTCGCCAAAGGAGGCGCCGACCGTTTCAGGCTGCCGGCGTGACAGGGGTCGCCGGAGGCAGCGCCGGGCGCTTCACAAACGCGGCCGCCACCAGTGAAATCACCGTTCCCCATATGACCGTGCCGATAAAACCGACCACGATTTGCATACCCGGCTGCAGAAACATACGCATAAAGTTCTGGGCCTGTTCCAGCTTGGCGCCGCTCACTCCCTTCGCTTCCAGCTTGGCCGTCTCCGCCTGCATGATCACATCAGTAAAGTCCGGATTGATGAAGCGCAGATAGACATAATAAAAAATCGTGCCAAAGAGCGCGGCGAAGAGCGTCACCATCATGCCGGCGCCGAGCGCGCGGCCGTAGCTGAATTCCTCCGTGGCGGGCGCGGCGGCGCGGCGCGCGCGCATGCCCAGAACCAGGCCGGTGATGGTGATCACCGGACTGGCGATCGCCGCGACAATCTGGGCGAGGCGCAGTTTTTCCGGATCGGAATGAAAACCGAGGAGATAGAAAATCAGGGTCAGGATCGCGTTGGCCAGGGCGAGAAGGAAGCCGTAGGTGAGGTAGGTTTTCATGGATGACGCAGTCTGGTCCGGCCCCGCCGGCAAGGCAATACCGGCGTCCGGTTTAGTCGCGCCGCAGCGTCACCACGGTTGCGCCCCATCCGCCGCTGGTTTCGTCGCCGGAACGGAAATCCTGCACCAGCGGCGACCGGCGCAGCCACGCCTGCACCGTGGCGCGCAGCGTCCCGGTGCCCTTGCCGTGCACCACCCGGACGGAAAAGATACCCTGCTTCCGGCATTCCTCGAAATAGGCCGGAAGCAGCCGGCCGATGTCGCGCGGCGAGAAGGTGTGAAGATCGAGCTCGCCGGTGATGGGCAGGGGAACGGGCGCCTCGTCGCTCGGCATGACGTCAATTTTCGCCGTGCTCGAAATCGGGCAACTCGTCCCGCGGCCGGGGCTCAAGAGGGCCGGCCGAGGGGGGAGGAGGATTCGGGGCACCGGTCTTCACCACCGTTGCCGGCGGGGCGGGCCTGGCTGGCGGCTTGGGCGGTTCGTCCAGCGCGCGCTTAAATTCCTCCTCGATACCGGAGGTAGCTTTCTTGAACTCGCGAATGGCCTTGCCCAGACCCCGGGCGAAGTCCGGCAGCTTCTCTCCGCCAAAGAATATCAGCACGGCGGCCATGATCAGCACCAGCTCGGTGCCGCCGAGGTCGAAAATCGCGAGAAAGGGTGCAAGGCAGGGCATGACGTTATAATAGCCTCATCGCCAGGCCGGAGGCAACTCGCGAGCGTGGTTCTTTTTCAGCGGCTTATTGTACGCGCACTTCGACGAGGAAGCTTTGCGTGCCGCCGGCGGGCACAAAGTGCAGACCGACCTTGTTGCCGGGGCCATTGGGCGGCCCCATCCACGGTTCGACGCAGAAAAAGGGCGAATCGTCCGCGAACGTCCAGGTCACGACCGTCGCGTCCGGCGGAGGCACCCGTTCCACCCCGTGCCCGACGATGATCCGGCCGGAACCGGCCTTGTCCCCGAACACGACCTCGCGGCTGCGCAGGCCGGTGTGAATGCAGTCGACCAGCTCCTTGTTGGTGAGGTTTTCCTCGCCGGACAGGCGCGGGCCGGGCACGAGCTTGCCGGTGGTGAAATCGTGCCGGAAGGTCTTGGTCGCGGGAAGGCGGATGGTGTAATCGGCGCGGGTGAGGTTTTCGCTCCACGGCACGGTAAAATAAAAATGGTGGCCGGCGCTCCACGGCAGCGGCGTGGTCCCCAGGTTTTTCAGGGTGAACTCGCAGAACAGCCCGAGCGGTTCGAAGCGGTAGCTGACAGTGAATTCATAGTCGAACGGATAGCAGGTGCGGGCCTCCTCGCCGGGCACGAACTGCGCGGTAAAGCCGCGCTCGTTGGCGTGCACGACCTTGAAATCGCCCTGGCGGGCGATGCCATGCAGCGGCATCGGCCGGCGCACGCCGTCGGGCGCGCGCCAGAAATAAATGTCGTTGCCGTCAAAGGTGCGGCCGCTGAAGGGAAAAAGGACCGGATTGCCGCCGCGCACCTTGTGAAATTCGTCGAGCGTGTTCAGCTCGGGCCAGTAGAGCACATCGCGCACGCTGCCGTCGCCCAGGGTGACATTCCAGTTCATGAGCCGCGCGCCGCGTTCCGGCAGGGCCAGGAAGGTCGAGGGGCCCACTTTCCAGCGTTGGAGCGTCGCATCGAGATAGGAGATCTTTTCCATGCGGCTCCTACAAAGCACGCCCCCGCGCCCGGCGCAAAGATTTTTCCGAAGCAATTGGGCAACGGGGTGGAAACAATTCCGGCGGTTGTAATCGGCCGGCGCTTGCCAGGGGCGATGAGTTAATTTATGGATCGAAGCTTATGTCGGGGAAATTTTCCAGGATCCTCCTCGCGGTACTGGCGGCGGCGCTGGCCGTCACCAGTGCGCGGGCGGACACCCCGGCTCCGGCGAAGCCGGCGGTGGTTTTCGTGATTCCCGTGCGCGAGGAGATCGCCGACCCCGTTCTCTACATTCTGCGGCGCGGCCTGAAGGACGCCATCGCCCAAAAAGCCGACCTGGTCGTGCTCGACATGGAGACGCTCGGCGGATCCGCCCAGACCGCCCTCGACATGATGGATGCCCTGGACAAATACCCCGGCAAGACCCTCACCTACGTGAACAACCAGGCGATGTCCGCCGGCGCGTTTATCGCGGCCGCCACCGGCGAAATCTGGTTTTCCCCCGACGGTGTCATCGGCGCAGCCGCGCCGGTCACGTCGCAGGGCGAGGACATCCCGGAAACGATGCGCCTCAAACTCACCAGTTTCTTGCGGGCAAAGATCCGCGCCATCAGCGAGGGCAAAGGCTACCGTGGCGAAGTCATTTCCGCCATGATCGACAAGGATTATGAGCTGAAAATCGGCGATCAGGTGATCAAGCCCAAGGGCGAGCTGCTCTCCTTGACCGCGGTGGAGGCGGCCAAGGCCTACGGCACGCCGCCGCAGCCGCTGCTCTCCTCCGGCACGGCGAAAACCCTCGACGATCTGCTGGCGAAGAAATTCGGCGCCAGCGGCTACACCATTAACCGCCTCGAAGTCACCTGGTCGGAGCAGTTCGCCGTCTGGCTCAACGCCCTTTCCCCCGTGCTCATCGGCCTGGGGCTGCTGGCTTTCTTTCTCGAATTCAAGCTGCCCAGTCACGGCGCCTTCGCCCTGGCCGGGGCCGGCCTGATCGCGCTGGTCTTTCTCGGGCATTTCGTGGCCGGTTTTTCCGGCCACGAACCGCTGATCGTTTTCGCCCTCGGCGCCATCCTCCTCGCTCTTGAGCTGATGTTCTTCCACAGCGCCGGCTTTCTCGGCCTGGTCGGTCTGCTTCTGATGGCCGGGTCCCTCGTCTGGTCGATGGCCGATCTCTGGCCCAATCAGCCGCTGACGCTTTCCGGCGGTGTCTTCCTCATGCCGTTGATCAATTTCAGCCTCGGTCTCGTCATCGCCGTCGCCTTGGCGGCCGTCCTGGCGCGGTTTTTGCCCCGCAGCTGGCTATGGGACCGGATCGTGATCGGTGCCACGATCGGCGCGGCGGCGCAGGCGGCCGGTACCGCACCCGAGCAGGCGCCCTCGCTCGAGGCGCTGGTCGGCCGGCGCGGGGTGGCGGCAACGGCGTTGCGGCCGGCCGGCCAGATCGAAATCGACGGCCGTCGCTATGAGGCCCAGGCCGCGCTCGGCGCGATCGACCCTGGCACGGCGGTGATCGTCATCCGGCGTTCCGATTTCAGCCTCATCGTGGAAAGGGCCGGCGCATGAGCTCGATTCTGCTCCTCTTCTTGCTCGCCCTGGTGTTTCTCTTCTTCGAGGTGTTCACCCCCGGCCCGATCTTTGGCATTCTGGGCGCTTTGACCCTGGTCGGTGGCGTGACCGTGGCCTCGGTCGACTACGGCGCGAGCGGCGGGCTGACCGCGGCGGTCAGCGCGCTGGCGGCGGTGGGCGCGACCCTTTATGCGGAACTGGTCTGGCTGCCGAAGACCCGCTTCGCCCGGAAACTTTCGATCACCGCCGTGTCCGACGCGACCAGCCAGCCGCCCCTGGCCCATCCCGACGAAGTGGTGGGCCGGCCGGCCGAGGCGCTGACCACGCTCGCCCCGAGCGGCTACGTGCTGGTGGAGGGCCGGCGCTACGAAGCCTTCTGCCAGAACGGGCACGCGCCGCGCGGCACGCCGCTGCGCGTGACCGGACTCGACAATTTCCGTCTCATCGTCACCAAAAACTAAATACAATGCAACTTGCTACTGTCCTGCTCATCATCGGCGCGGTCATCGCCGTCGTCATCCTCGCGCTGATTTTTTCCTTCATCAGCGTGTGGGTGAAGGCATTTCTCAACGGCGCGCCTGTCGGCATCTTCAAACTCGTGGCCATGCGCTTCGGCGGCGTGCCCTACGGCCTGGTGGTCGAGGCGCGCATCAACGCGGTCAAGTCCGGCATCAACCTCTCGACCGACCAGATCTCCGCGCAATACCTCGCCGGCGGCAACGTCGTTTCCACCGTCCAGGCCCTGATCGCCGCCCAGAAGGCCGGTTTGGCGCTGGATTGGAACCGGGCCTGCGCCATCGACCTCGCCACCAAGGGCTCGGAAAAATCGGTGGTTGAGGCGGTGCGGACCTCGGTCGATCCCAAGGTCATCGACTGTCCGAACCCGGCCAGCGGACGCACCACAATCGACGGCGTGGCCAAGGACGGCATCCAGGTGAAGGTGAAGGCGCGCGTGACCGTGCGCACGCATCTCGAGCGTTTCGTCGGTGGCGCGAAGGAGGAAACCATCATTGCCCGCGTGGGCGAAGGCATCGTCTCCACCATCGGCTCCGCGGAAAGCTACAAAACCGTGCTCGAGTCGCCCGACAGCATCTCCAAAACCGTGCTCGCGCGCGGTCTCGACGTCGGCTCGGCCTTCGAGATCCTTTCCATCGACATCGCCGACGTGGACGTGGGCGAGAACATCGGCGCCAAGCTGCAGGAGGCGCAGGCCGAGGCGAACAAGAGCATTGCGCAGGCCCAGGCCGAAATCCGCCGGGCCGCGGCGGTGGCGGTCGAACAGGAGATGAAGGCGAAAACCCAGGAAATGCAGGCCAAGGTCGTCGAGGCGCAGGCGCAGGTGCCGCTGGCCATGGCCGAGGCCTTCCGCTCCGGCCGCCTGGGCGTGATGGATTACTACCGGATGCAAAATATCCAGTCCGATACGGACATGCGGTCGAGCATCGCAAACCCCGAGCAGAAAAAATAAAATTGCATGGACTGGCTCTTCAAAAACCTCGGGGTTTTCATCTTCATCGCCATCGCGGTGGCGAGCATGCTGTCGAAACTGAGGAAGGCCGCCACGCAGTCGCAGGCGCGGAAGGCACTCGAGCCGGTCCGCACCGGCGATTCCGAGGCGGCGTCGCGCACCCGGCAGATTCAGGAGGAGATCCGTCGCAAGATTGCGCAGCGAGCCGGCCGCGTCCCGACCGCCGCGGTTCCGCCGGTGATGGCACGGCCGGCAGCGCAACCGCCCGCGCTGCCGCCGCAGAATATCTTTGAAGAATTGAAACGCCAGATGGCGCGGGCCGAGAAATTCGCCGCCGACGCCCAGGTGCAGTTGCGCGAGATCGATGAGGAGGCGGAACGCGAAGAGGCCGAAACCCGCCGGTTGGCGGAGGCGCGGCGCAAGCAGCAGGAAGCGCAGCGCGCAGCGGAGACCTCCACGATTTATCGCGCCAGCGCGCCGTCCGCCGCATCGGACCGGCGGTCTAAACTGCTGGCGGCGTTGCGCGAGCCCCAGAGTTTGCGGGAGGCGTTGGTGCTGCGGGAAATCCTCGGTGCCCCGCCCGGACTGCGGTAAGTCCGCTTATTCGATGCGGGCGCG